>CAMOGC010000048.1 GCA_946613955.1 uncultured Clostridia bacterium | reverse complement strand
TGCCGACGATCCTGGTTTTCCTTTTCTGGCGCTATCTGCCGATGTACGAGCTGCTCGGCTCCTTCAAGGTGGATGACGTGGTGAAGCCCGTGGCGGACCAGTATTTCAAGGGCTTTTCCAACTTTAAGGGCCTGCTGGTGGGCTCCGGGACGTACGCTTCGCTGTCCACCGATTTCTGGCGGGCGATGCGGAACACCTTCCTGCTGAGCTTCTACGGCCTGCTCTTCGGTTTCCCGATGCCCATCATCCTGGCGCTGTTCTTTAACGAGATCAAGTCCGACCTCCTGCGCAGCGCCTACCAGGTCATGACCTATCTGCCCAAGTTCATGTCCACCGTCGTTATGACGTCTCTGGTGGTCATGCTGATCAAGCAGGGCAGCGCGGCTTCGGGGGCTCCCGCCGGCATTGTCTCCCAGGCCCTTGTATCCCTCGGAATGATTTCGCCCCAGGCGGCCCAGTCCGGCCTGCTGAACGATCCGGCCTACTTCCGGGCGATTTACCAGATCAGCGGCATCTGGGAAACCGCCGGATACGACAGCATCGTCTTCTTCGCCGCCATCATCGCCATCTCGCCCACCAGCTATGAAGCCGCCCAGATCGACGGCGCCGGCAAGTGGGCCCAGATGAGATACGTCGTGCTTCCCAGCATCCTGTCGACCATCGTCATCATGCTGATCACGCGGATCGGCTCCATGCTGAGCATAGGCTACGAAAAGGTCCTGCTGCTGGCCGAAGGCCGCACCACCGCCTACCAGACGGCGGAAGTCATTTCCACCTTCGCCTGGCGCATCAAGAGCGGCCAGAGCGGCCTGGCCTCCGCGGCGGAAATGCTGAACAACGTCGTGGGCATGCTGCTGGTCATCGGCGCGAACACCATCGCCCGCAAAGCCTCCAACGTGAGCCTGTATTAAGAAGGGAGGGGAAGCATCCATGAAACGCAAACTGGAGATTTCCGAGCTGATCTTTAAGATCCTCGCCTACACCCTTCTGACGGTCTTCGCCCTGCTGTGCCTCTATCCCTTCCTCTATGCCGTGTCCGCCTCGATTTCCGGCCGGCACGCGGTGGAGTATCAGGAGCTGATCCTCTTCCCCAAGGATGTGCAGTTCGAGGCCTTCCGCGCCATGTTCAACAACAATCTGTTCTGGAACTCGTATTCCAATACCCTGTTCCTGACGATTTTCGGAACGGTGTGGTCCCTCTTCGTCGCCATCCTCGGCGGCTATGCCCTGAGCAAAAAGCGCCTGCTCTTCCGGAAGTTCTTCAATTTCTTCCTGGTCTTTACCATGTGGTTCAGCGCGGGTATCGTTCCCCAGTATCTGAACTATATCCAGACCAAGAACATCTTCAACACCATCGGCATCATGGATGACAAATGGCTGGTGGTAATCGCCATGGGTATGGCCGCCATGAACATCATCCTCCTGCGCAACGCCTTCGAGGGCGTCCCCTCCGAAATCGAGGAAGCCGCCATCGTCGACGGGGCGACGGAAATGCAGGTGCTCTCCAAGGTCTTCATCCCCATGTCGAAATCCACCATCGCGACCGTGGCGCTCTTCTTCGCCATCTCCCGGTGGAACGGTTACTTCTGGGCCCGCCAGATGATCTCCAACACCAACGAGCAGCCCCTCCAGGTTTTCATCCGAAATCAGCTGGAAACCTATTCCGATCTGGAGCAGATCGGCGGCTGGTCCCGGTCCTATGCGCCGGATTCCGTCATCTTCGCCCTGATCGTCTGCTCCATCATCCCGATCCTGATCATCTATCCCTTTATCCAGAAGTATTTCGCCAAGGGCACCAACGCCGGCGGCGTCAAGGAATAACCCGATTACTTCCCGCCTTCCCGGCGGTTGAAGCAATAAATTTTAAAGGAGGAAACCCAAACATGAAACGCATCCTGTCTCTTGTCCTGGCTTGTGTGATGCTCCTGGCGGTTGGCGCGGCCAGCGCTGACACCACCCTTCGGATGGCCGCCGGCTACAGCAAGGCCAAAACCGCCATCACCTTTGACGCGGAAACCGCGGGCGAAGGCATCACCCTGGCCGACGGCGTGACCTATCACACCGGCGACCTGAAGCCCACCTGGGTCGAAATGGAAAAGATCCTCAGCGATAAGCTGGGCACTCCCGTGATCTTCGAAGACAAATGGACCGGCAACGGCGGCGTCTCCGACGAGTTCGAGTACTGGAAGGATCGTCTGAACGAAGTCGATATCATTACCGGCGGCTCCATCGTCCTCTCCGAGCAGGGTGAAACCGGCAGCCTGGTCAACCTGGCCGACTATGCCGACAAGCTGCCCAACTTCATGGCGTATCTGAACGCGAACCCCATCGTTCGCCTGTCCATTACCGGTAACGTCAAGACCGGCGCCATCTACTTCGCCCCCTATTTCGACGGTGTCAACGACATCGAGAAGATGCCCCTGATGCGCGTGGACTATCTGCAGAAGCTGCTCGACGGCGAAGGCCCCTTCACCGCGGAAGCCTGCAACCAGACCGCCGCTCCCGTCTACACCCCCTATATGCCCACCAGCGGCAAGCTGGAGATCGAATCCCTGAACGCGGACGGCACCGCCACCCAGGTGCTCACCAAGGACTATGACGCCGCCGGCGGCAACATCATCGATCTGATGAACGCCAAGGGCCCCATGTCCGGCGTGGACGCTGTCAACATGTTCCGTGATTACATCGACAAGGCCTACGGCGGATACTACGGAACCAACCGTTCCAATCTGTTCATGGGCTATGACGCCGCCTGGGACGTGGACGAAATGGTCGCCCTGCTGCGCTGCGTCGTCGCCAACCCCCAGAGCCTGAACGGCACCGATTCCATCCAGGGCCTCTTCTCCCGCGAGGAGAACAAGACCAGCCGCCGCGCGGACCTGTTCCGCCTCGCCGGCATCCTCTTTGGCGCCCGCGGCCTCGAGTCCCGCAACGATTATCTGTTCTTCGGCTCCGATGGCGAGCTGCATGACGCCCGTCAGGAACCCGCCTCCTATCAGGCGGTGGCCAAGATGCACGAGATGGCTGAGGAAGGCCTGATCTCCAAGGACTTCATCGACAAGGCCGAAACCTCCTCTACCAAGAACTATCTGCCCGACGACCTGGGCTTCATGTCCTATGACTACAACCAGACCCAGACCATCCTGAACGCCAAGATGCAGGAAGGCGAGAAGTACGTAGCCATCATGGTTCCCGTGGCCCATTGGGAAGACGGCACCGAGGGCGGCAAATACATGCGGTTCACCGAATCCTGGCGTTCCGTCAAGCCCACCGCCTGGGCCATCTCCAAGGCCGGCGTCGAATCCAACCCCGGCGCCCTGGATGCCGCGCTGGCGCTGTTTGACTACGCCTACTCCCCCGAAGGCCAGATCCTGCTGAGCTACGGCCCCGCCGCCTTCATCAAGCAGGGCGAAACCTTCCTTTTCAACGGCCAGCCCATGCCCGTCATCGCCGACAAGACCTATGAGGATCTGTGGGCGCTGGCCGATGGCAACTACACCAACTTCGCCCGTTACTATCTGGGCTCCACCCTGGGCTTTGTGAAGAGCCAGGCCTTCGAGTATCAGTGCACCCACGAGGTCGGCAAGGAAGGCGCCGCCAAGCTGTCCGCCGCGATCGGCCTGGGCACCATTCATCATCCCGAGCTGGCCATTACCGAGAACCTGTGGTACACCTCCGTGCCCACCACCTTCCCGCTGACCAGCGTGGAATACAAGGAACTGAACGACTATACCGAGCTGTCCAACACCGGCAAGTTCGGCACCGAAGCTTCCAGCGAGAACCTCTTCGTTGACATCATCGTTTCCGGCCTGACCGGCACCGCCGAGGAGAACGCCGACCGCGCCAAGAACGACTGGCACGGCGAGGACTACCTCTTCCTGATGAACGACGCCTGGCAGCGGCTGGTGGACTACTACAAGACCCTGTAATCCCTGAACCGGCAGCTGTTCCAAACACTTAAACGACCCGCTTCCCCGCCCGTCTCCGGGCGGGCGGGGAAGCTTTCTTCTGAAGGGGCTGAGATCAATATGTACAAAAAGCAGGTAACCTTCCAGCGCATCGTCTGCTTCCTGACCCTGATCGCGGGCGTGCTCTTCTTCGTCTACTCGCTGGGGATAATGACGGATCTTTTTGACATGCTCTTTACCATGATCCCGGACCCGGATGATCTGGATTCCGCCAAGGTGGCCGGCGCCCGGATCTATTACGATATGCAGCCGTTTAACAAGATGCTGCTCCGGTGCTCCATCGGGCTGATCCTCCTGGCGTGTCTCCTGTTCCTGACGAACACGCATGTTCGCCGGAAATACTACATCGGCAATTATGTGGCCTCCGGCCTCAATGCCGTGGCGACCTGCGCCATGGCAATCTGGACCCATATCCAGGTAGAAGCCTTCAAGCATACCTACCTGACGACGGTTGACTTTGAACAGCTCCAGAAGCGGCTTCGCAGCCGCGGAACCTTTACGGATTCCACCTTCTGGTTCGATATCCATTACCTGGTCTGCGCGGTGGCCATTCTTGTGGCTATCCTTCTGATTGTGAATGTTATCTGGAAGAAGAGACTCATGCGGGGCGAGCAGGAACTGCTCCAGGCCTCCGGAAAGGCGGTATCAGCATGAATGATGAAAAAACGGTAAAGCTTGACCGCATGCGGTTCACAAAAAACACGACCTCTTCCCGTCTGGCCCTGCTGGCCATCGTGTTCGATGTGCTCTACTTCATCAGTATCTATAAATCCGATGTGGGAACCTACTATTACACGATCCTCATCGGTGCCTCGATTATCTATAACCTGGTTTTCCTCCTGGCGACCTTCCTCTGCTCCGAAGGCGTCAAGAGCTATGACACGACCTACAGCTGGGTGATGTGCGTTCTGGGCGTCATCCAGATCGCCCGGATCTTCATCCTGCCCATGGACGCGCATAAGACCGTCATCGACGGCGTCCAGGTCATGGGCGACGCCCAGTTTATCCGCCTGGTCATCTATCTGGTCGCCTCCGCGCTGTGTCTGTTCGCCGGCGCGGTCATCAACCTGAACAAGAGCCGCGCGCTGAAAGCGCATCTGGCGACCCTTCAGGCATAAAGCTCTCCCGCCTCTTCGGAGCGGATCAAGCGCATAACGAAACGGGGGTAAAACCATGGCACAGCTGCAGCTCCAGCACCTGGACAAGATCTACGACAACAAGGTGCAGGCAGTTTACGACTTCAACCTCGATGTGAAGGACGGCGAGCTTATCGTGCTGGTCGGCCCTTCCGGCTGCGGAAAATCCACCACCTTGCGGATGGTGGCCGGGCTGGAAGACATCTCCAACGGCCATCTCCTGCTGGACGGCCGGGACATCACCGCCGCCCCGGCGAAGGATCGGGATATGGCCATGGTGTTCCAGAACTACGCTCTTTACGGCCATATGACCATCTATGAAAACATGGCCTTCTCCCTGACCCTCCGGAAGGAGGACCCCAACGTGATCCATAAGAAGGTCATGGCGGCGGCCGAAATCCTGGATCTGACGAAGCAGCTGAACAAGAAGCCCAGCCAGCTTTCCGGCGGCCAGCGCCAGCGCGTGGCCATGGGCCGCTCCATCGTCCGGGATCCGAAGGTCTTCCTCTTCGACGAGCCCCTCTCCAACCTGGACGCCAAGCTCCGCAGCGCCACCCGGCGGGAAATCCTCCTGCTGCATAAGCGCCTGAACGCGACCATCCTCTACGTGACCCATGACCAGACGGAGGCCCTGACCCTGGCGGACCGGATCGTCTGTATGTCCATGGGCCATGTGCAGCAGATCGGAACGCCCCTGGAGCTGTACGATTCCCCGAACAACACCTTCGTCGCCACCTTCATCGGCCTGCCGCCCATGAACATGTTTGGCGACATGGTCTTCGACGGCTCCGTCCTGAAGGGCAACGGTTTCGAAACGGCCCTGACCGATGAGCAAAAGGCCATCCTGGCCCCCTGGCGCGGCAAGAAGGTCATCCTGGGCGTCCGGCCGGAAGATATCGCCGAGGGAGGCGATCTGAACATCGATGTGGCCACCAACGAGAACCTGGGCATGACGACCCTGGTGCATGGCGCCCTGGGCGGCTCCCATGTGACCGCCAAGTTCCGGAACTGGTCCAATTATAAGAAGGGCAGCATCGTCCCGGTTCATTTTAACCGGATGCATTTCTTCGATCCCGACAGCACCAATGCCATCCGAAAGGAGGCGAAGTAATCCATGGCCGCCAAAGTCAACAAGGGTCCCCGTGAGTTCTTCCGGAAGTTTCTGGTCAGCCTGAAGCGGAAACCCCATATGATCCCCCTGGTGGTGCTGGCCTTCGCGTTCATCTGGTATTCCTTCAATCTGACCCAGGTGTCCAACACGACCTCGCTCATCAACGGCCCCCACATGGGTCTGTCCGAGTTCGCCACCATGCTCTTCTCGGCCCTGAGCCTGGTGTGCTTCCTGAACGCCTTCCCCCATCGGAAAAAGGTCAACGTCTTCATGCTGGTGCTGATGCTGTGCATGGTGGCCGGCCTGATCTTCTGCGACACCTATTACATGGGCCGCATTACCGCCGCCATTACCAGCACCACGAATCCCATTGATCCCACCGGCAAGAACATCTTCGTGACCAACGCCATGAATATGCTGAAGGTGCATCGGATCATCCTCATCGTTGCCGTGGCGCTGACGGCCCTGCTGCCGGTCTATAAGCCCATGCTGAAGAAGATCAACACCAACGTAAATATCGAGGGCAACCAGAACATGGGCGCCATCGATATCTCTCAGGAATAAAATGGCGCTTCAGAAAAAGATCAAGCTCCCGCCGCGGGAGCCCTCCGGAAAGGGGAAGAAAGGTTCCTCCCCTCCCCCGCCGAAGGAGGAGCCGAATTACTATGATCTGAAGCTGAAGGCGATCGACGATCTGGTAACCGCGACGCCGGAAAACTCCCCGAAGGTGCCCAAGGCCGAGCTGCGGAAATATCACGCGGGCCCGAAGGTGCAGATTTCCGACTGGGTCAAGGCGCTGCTGCTCAAGGTCTGGTTCGCCGGCGTCCTGTGTTACTTCTTCGTCTGGGGGCTCAGCTCCTACGGCATGAACCAGTGGGATCATCTGGTGATCCTGGGCCTGGCCCTGGGGATGATCACCAACCTGATTACCAACAACATCTTCCGCTTTATCGCCAAGAAGGAAGGCGCCTATGACCGGTGGATGATGTTCCCGGGCAAAAGCCTCTGGTGGCTCCCGGCGGATCTGATCTACGGCATCCTGCTGGTGGTCTGCGTCATCATGACCTACGGAACCATCAACCGCCTCTTCCCCGGCGCGAACGGCGCCCCGGCCCTGGGCGTGGAGCCCATTCTCTTCGGCATCTTTACCACTCTCTGGGATCTGCTTTTCATCGGCGCGAAGCACCTGCTCCAGCGTATCCTGCGGGACGCGAAGGCCTCCGCCCGGAAAGCCTGATTCAACTGAAAGGAGTTCGGCCCTTTGCAAACTTCTGTGCCCTATGCCGATATCGATCGCTACGCCCGTCGGCTGATTACCGAATCCTCCCCGGAAAGAACGATCTGGAACATCGAGAAAATCCGGGAGGGCCAGCCTGCCAGCTGGAACTATATCGACGGCTGCATGATCACCGCGCTCCTTTCCCTTTCGGAAATCACCGGGGATCGCGCCTTCTTCGATTTCGCGGAGTCCTTTATCGATTCCTTCGTCCTGGAGGACGGCACCGTCCGGACCTATGATCCCGCCAAGCATACCCTGGACGATATTAACGAGGGCCGCGTCCTCTTCGATCTTTTCCGGGCCACCGGCAAGGAAAAGTACCGCCTGGCCGCGGAGAAGCTCTATCGGGCCCTCATGGATCAGCCCCGAACCTTCGAGGGCAGCTTCTGGCATAAGGATATTTATCCCAATCAGGTCTGGCTCGACGGCATCTACATGGCGCAGCCCTTCTCCGCCCTGTACCAGAAGCATTTCTGCTCCGGCGATTACTCGGATATCGTGAAGCAGGTGCTGATTGTCCGGGATCGCATGCGGGATCCGAAAACCGGCCTTTTCTATCATGGCTACGACGCCTCCCGGAAGGCTTTCTGGTGCGATCCGGAAACCGGCCTTTCGAAAAACTTCTGGCTCCGCGCCATCGGCTGGTTCTCCGTCGCCCTGGCGGATCTGCTGGAAATCCTGCCCGAAGCGGACAGCCTTCCCCTGCGGGAGGTGTTCCAGAGCCTGATGACGTCCCTCGTTCCCTTCATGGATCCGGAAACCGGCATGTATTATCAGCTGGTCAACCTTCCCGAGGTCGAGGGCAACTATCTGGAATCCAGCGGCAGCTCCATGATCGCCTACGCGATGCTGAAGGGCGCCCGCCTGGGCCTGCTGGACGCGGCCTATGCCGACCGGGGACAGAAAACCTTCGAGGGCATCGTCCGGAAATACCTGTCCATGACGGACGGCAACCTGAACCTGGGCGGCATCTGCCTGGTGGCCGGTCTCGGGCCGGAAAACAACCGCCGCCGGGACGGTACCGTCGCCTATTATCTCTCCGAGCCGGTGGTGGAAA
Organism: uncultured Clostridia bacterium; assembly: GCA_946613955.1. Next base: position 1,317 of record CAMOGC010000048.1, on the reverse strand, counting down.
ATGACGCCAAGGGCGTGGCTCCCTTCCTGCTCTGCTATACGGAGGTCAAGCGGCGCGGCGCCGCGAAATAATCCGCCGCGGGTTTGCGGTCTTTGCTCCTGAATTCGCAACTGTGCATACAAGGAGGAATCCATCATGGCGTATCTGGCCCTGAAAAACATCAACAAGATCTACCCCAATGGCTACCACGCCGTCCACAACTTCAATCTCGAAATCGAGAAGGGTGAGTTTGTGGTCTTCGTCGGTCCTTCCGGCTGCGGAAAGTCCACGACCCTGCGCATGATCGCGGGCCTGGAGGATATTTCCAGCGGCGAATTCCTGATCGACGGCCAGCGCGCCAATGAGAAGGGACCCCGGGAGCGGGAGATCGCCATGGTTTTCCAGTCCTACGCCCTTTATCCCCAGATGACGGTCTTCGATAACATCGCCTTCGGCCTCACCCTCCAGGGCGTGGACGAGGATATCATCGAGGAGCGGGTCAAGAACGTCGCCCGCATCCTGGGCCTCTCGGATTATCTGGACCGGCTGCCCCGGGCCCTTTCCGGCGGCCAGCGTCAGCGCGTGGCCATCGGCCGGGCGATTATCCGGAAGGTGGGCGTCTTCCTCATGGACGAGCCCCTCTCCAACCTGGACGCCAAGCAGCGCGTGACCATGCGCTATGAAATCGCCCAGATCCATCAGGAAACCGGCGCCACCACCATCTACGTTACCCACGACCAGACCGAGGCCATGACCCTGGCCGACCGGATCGTCGTCATGAAGGACGGCTATGTCCAGCAGATCGGCACCCCCTATCAGCTCTACTTCGAGCCGGAAAACGTCTTCGTCGCCGGCTTCATCGGGGAGCCGCCCATGAACTTCGTCCGCGGCAAGGTGGAAAACGGCTGCCTGGCCTTCGGCGACAACATCCTCGATCTCAGCCGCAAGATGCCCCGCATCGCCGACTATGAGGGCAAGGACATCGTCTTCGGCTTCCGGCCGGAGCACATCGTCCTCCGCCCCGAGGAAGCCCCGGATAACTATACCGTGAACTGCCGCGTGGAGCTGACCGAAATGCTCGGCGAAAACACCAACATCTACATCACCGCCGGCGACAAGCAGTCCATCCTGAAGGTCGACAGCCACGACACCCCCGAAACCGACATCGACTTCACCTTCTACATCCCCCTGGAGCACGTCTACCTCTTCGACGCCGCCAACGAGCGCCGCATCCACATCTGACGTCCTCCCCTGCCCCGCGTTTTATCCCCGGAGAGCCCACCCTCTCCGGGGATTTCTTTATCCTCTGCAGGCATGGGGCAGACAGGGGGACGGTTC
>CAMOGC010000047.1 GCA_946613955.1 uncultured Clostridia bacterium | reverse complement strand
ACGGGAGGGCTGCGACATGAAATACGGGGAATCCGCCTTTGACATCCTTTACCTGTTGTTTGCCATCATCAGCGGGTGCCTGATCCTTCGCCGGGCGCGGAACCGGACGGAGAAGATGATGGGTCTGGCCGCCCTGATTCTCGGATGCGGCGACGCGTTCCATCTTGTGCCCCGGGTGCTGAACTATTTTGTCGACGCCGATTTTACGGCCGCCCTGGGGGTGGGCAAGCTTATCACGTCCATCACCATGACATTCTTTTACATGCTTTTGTATTACATCTGGCTGGGGCGTTACCGGGAAACGGAAAACCGCGGAATGACGATCGGGCTGTGGGTGCTGACGGCGGCGCGGGTCATCCTGTGCCTCTTCCCGCAGAACGGCTGGCTCGAAAACAGCAGCGACATGACCTGGGGCATTCTCCGGAACATCCCCTTCGTGCTGCTGGGGGCGGCGATCTGCGCATTGTACTTCCGCAAGCGGGAGGAGGACCGGGTTTTCCGCTTCGTATGGCTGTATATCCTTCTGTCCTTCCTGTTCTATATCCCGGTGGCCGTGGGCGCCGGGGCGGTACCCATGCTGGGCATGCTCATGCTCCCCAAAACCATCTGCTATGTGTTGATCATCATCGCCTTCCTGCGCGCTGTTCCGGGAAGAGAAAATGAAAAGAAATAAAAAGTAAAAAGACACCGCGGGATCGCCCCGCGGTGCTTTTTTTCCGTGTATCTGTTTTGCTTATTCGCCCTTTCCAATACGGACGATGGCGTAGGAATAGCCCTCATAGCGCTCATCGATGATTTCGCCCACCTGCGCGTCGTCCGGGTTCAGCGTGACGCTGTAGCCGTCCGTCTTCACGTCCTTGAGCTCCTTGTATTCGGCCACGAAGGTTTCCCAGCCTTCCGGCTGAACGGCGGAAACGGCGTTGATGATATCCTGATAGGCGACGTTGTCCAGCCCGCCATGCTCGCAGACCAGGATCGTCAGGCTGCGGCCGCTGCGGTTCATGACCATGATCACCTTGCCATAGTTGCCGCCCCAGCTGGTCATCGTGTCATCCTTCGGATCCAGGAAGTCCATCTTTTCCTTCGTCATGATCATCTGATCCAGGCCCTCGAAATTGTATTCCGCGTTCAGGCGGATCAGATATTTGACCGTTCCGGCCTTTTCATCCCGCTCCATGGCCATATAGGGGTTCTCATCGCCAAGGGCGAACATGTATCCGTTGAGCAGGCTGGTATTGACCCCACGGCTGGCCGTGACGGCCCCAAACAGGTTCATGACCATGCCGATGCCGGAGAAGTCGTCCTGGGGGAAAGTCACGGTCAGGTCGTCCCCCTCCTGGATAAAGGTCCAGGAGCCGGAGGGCACGTACTCGTTGGTGCTGCTTTGCGTGATGACGATCCGGTCGTCCTCCAGCTTCGCGTCCAGCTCAACGCCCTGATAATACTGGGCGTAGGTCGCTTTGGTCGTGTTGAAGGAGGAGCCTTCGGCCATCAGGGCGTCATAGACCGCCTGCAGCTTTTCGGAAGGCGCGGCGAAAGCCGCCTGGGTCAGGACCAGGGCCAGAGAAAGGGCCAGCAGGATCGTTCTTTTCAGCGTTTTTTTCATGGATTCATTCCTCCTGTGCGATTGATAAATGAGGGCAACCCCTTACTTCCGGATCCATCCGGCCGCGCCCCGCAGGCTGACCAGATACCAGCCCGCCTCCTCCTTCAGGATGGGCAGGCGTGTTCCGCCGTCGAGCAGGCCGATCCTCGGCGAATCCGCTCCGTTCCAGGCGTAGACCGGCGTGCTTCTCTCCGTTACATACCAGGCGGGATTGATGAAAAGATAGTCCTTGTTGAGCCAGCCGGAGGGCGAATCTTCCCCGTCGCCCAGGACACAGTATAAAAAGCCGTTTTCTTCCCGGGCTCCCTGTTCCGAGTCGGCACCCACCACGATGGGCAGATCGCCGTATTGCAGCGTATGAACCGCCCGGGAGGAGGCGTCCGGCTGTTCCCGCAGGGTCAGCTTTTCGCACAGCACCACCGCCTGATACCCGATCTGCTGCCCCGGCTCGCTGGCGGGAATGATTTCCGCCAGCGCCGCTCCGAAGAGGCCCAGCGCCAGCATCAGCGCCGTCAGGCCCGCCACCAGCCGCCTTCCGCGCGCCGTGTTCTTCCGGTCTGTCGTGATCCGTGTCCTGTTTTTCTTCATCGTTCTTCACTCCTTCCATGGCCTTGGGAAAAGGTTCCCATCATTTGATACGCATTCGCGGGCGGATCTGTCAGTGAAACGCTCTGGCCAGAACCGATTCTGCCGTCATCTCCTCCGGCTTTTCCGGAAGGCGGGCGGGACATCCCTGCTCATAACACGATTTGGGATCAATCCCCGCGCCTGGGAAAGCGAAAAGATCAGGCATAAAACGGCCTGAAATCGTCCAGGCGGAGGAGCATGGGAGAACCGCCGTCCACCCCCTCCGGGGGCGGCGGATGGGACGATCACCGCTTTCCCTTATACTCCAGACACAGCATGGTCAGATCGTCAAACTGTTCCGCGTCCTTCACGAAAGCGTCGACGCTGGAACGCACGTTCTTCAGAATCTGCTGCGGGGCCGCGTCCGGATCGGTATTGAGGGCTTCGATCATCCGCTCGGTGCCAAAGAGCTCCTTCTCCGCGTTGGTGGCCTCGGCGACGCCGTCGGTATAGACGAAGATCTTGCTGCCGGGCTCCATCTGGATCTGGTACTCCTTATAGCGCACGTTTTCCATGCCGCCGATGACGAAGCCGTGCCGGTCCTTATACAGCTCGAAGGGAGCGCCGGGCTGCCGGAGCGCCGGGAACTCGTGGCCGGCGTTGGCGGCGGTCAGCTTGCCCGTGGACAGCTCCAGGATTCCCAGCCAGACCGTTACGAACATCTCCGCCTCGTTGTTGGAATAAATCGCGTTGTTGGTTCTGGCCAGAATTTCCGCGGGGGAGTGCCCCATCATGGCGACGCTCTGGAGGATAATCTTGCTGGCCATCATGAACAGCGCCGCCGGAACGCCCTTGCCCGACACATCCGCGATGACCAGAGCGAGATGGTCGTTGTCGATGAGGAAGTAGTCGTAGAAATCTCCGCCCACCTCCTTGGCCGGGTCCATGCTGGCAAAGATGTCAAACTCGCTCCGATCGGGGAAGGCGGGGAAAATATGCGGCAGCATGGCGCCCTGAATCTGCGTAGCCAGGGCGAGCTCCGTTCCGATGCGCTCCTTTTCCGCTGTTACCTGGACGACCTTCTGCATATATTCCACGGTCTTATGAGAGATCGCGGCGAAGGACTGGGCCAGCTCCTCCACCTCGTCCCCGGTCTTGTAGGCGCCCTCCATTTTGAATTCCAGGTTCCCCTCGCTGAGCTCGGATATGCGCCGGGTAATGGTGTTCAGGGGCTTGACGATCCGCTTCCCCAGGACCAGGGCGCCCGTGAGGGTCAATACCATGACGACCAGCAGCAGGATGTTGGCCATCGTCCGGGAATGGGACATTTTTTCCTGGTAAACGGACATGGACTCGGACTGGATCTGGGAGACGCTGCCCTGAAGCAGCTGGGCGGGCTGGCGGGTGATTTCCGCGTTATACGCCGATACCAGCACCCAGCCGGTGGCGGGAATGGGCGAGGCGGTCAGATAATACGTGCCGTCCCCAAGCTCGCCGCTGACGACGGCCGTGCTGTTGCCGGCCAGCGCCTGGGAAACCACATCCCTCAGCAGCGGCTCGCCGGCTTCCCGCATATCGCCGGTCTTGTTTTCCGCGGAGATGGGGAAGATTTCCGACTGGGGACCGGGGATGATGTATCCGTTCTGGTTGATCAGCAGGAAGTATTCTCCCTCCACGGCCATCCCCTGCAGAATCTGCTGCATGTTATCGAGGAAAAGATCCGTCCCGATCACGGCCTGCAGGCTGCCGTCCGGGCCATAGACCGGGATGGCGCATTCGACGCAGAACGCCCCGGTATCGATATCCGTTTCGTTGCCGAAAAAGGTGAGCTTGCCCGCCTCCACGGCGGCGCGGTACCAGCCCCGCTCCCGCGGATCATAGGCGATGGTGCCGCCGCTTTCGCTGATCCAGCCGGAGGAGGTGTTTCCGACGGTTAAATGCGCCCCTTCCGGCAGGCCGATATAGATCGAGGTGGCCTCATAGGAAGGGCAGAGCGAGAGCATGATCTCCGCCATATTGGCCACCAGCCCCAGCTTGCCTTTGACGGCCGGATCCTCCGGATCCACGCCGGGGGCGTAAATCACCTTGGCCGTCCATTTCCCGTCGTCTTCGGCGCGGGGGCCGGAATAGGGCTTGGGGTCATAATTCTCGGGATGAGCGAACAGCTTGGTCGCGTAATCGGCCAGGAACAGCACCCGCCGGGCTTCATCCGTGAACATGGCGTCCACAATCGCCGCTTCCGTACGGTTGGTGCGCTCCAGACTCTGATCCACCACCACGTCCATGACCCGGCCGGTGATCTCGCCGATGGCCTCCTGCTGCTTCTGGCTGGAGTCGGCCACCAGCTGCGACAGGGTATTGTTCTGATAGATGGATAAAGCGATGAAGGCGGCGGTCAGCAGGAACACCGTATACAGGATCAGATTGAACACCTTGCTCTGGATGCCGCCAATCACAAAATTCTTAAATTTCCTCATTGCTCTGCTTCTTCCTTCTGTCTTCTGAGCGGCAGCGAATCCTGCCGCGTTTTCCATGACGCATCCCGCGGAGGATGCTTCTCCCCGGCCCCCGACCGGGAGAGCTTTTTCCCGGCCTCCGATTGGGAACGGCATTCCCCGGTCTCCGCCCCCGAGAGGGCTTTCCGCCGTCCGGCCCGGGAGCCCGGGGAAGGCGCGCCCGCGGACGATCGGGATCCGGCCGGATTAAGGCTGATTTTCAGGGTACCATTCCGCGATCTTTTCATCGGGAATCTCAAAATGCTGATAGTCTTTTCGGTCGGACCAGGCGCCGCCCCACTCAAATCCGTGCTCGATAAACAGCCGATAGCACAAATCGTTTTCGTCGATCTTGTAGGGGAAATCCGCGCTCCGATCCAGATAGGGCTCACCGGTCAGCGGCTCGACGATTCTTTTCCCGTCCACCGTTTTCGTATAGGGATTATAAAGGGTGTTGATATCGACGGCCAGGCCGAGCCCGTGCTTGGACACCCTGGTCGTATGCGAAATAAACCGGAAGTTAAAGGAGGAGGAATTGTTGTCCTCCATGGAGGCTTCGTCGTCCGCGCCGTACTCGTCCACCAGCCGGATTTTTTCGATCGGATAATCCGCCTCATACAGCCGCCGCAGGATCTCCAGGACGTCCCCGGCGATATGCCTGTTGACGATCATTTCCCCTTCGTGCTCGTTCCCGTCCAGATCCTTATGCAAAACATGCAGATACCGCAGATCCTCCCGGGGCAGGGTACAGTTTTCCTTGAAGGATTTTCCCCAGATCCGGGCAAAAATCTCATCCGTGATCTCCGTCATATAGAAGGAATCCGCGGAAGAAGCCAGGGCACCCTTTCCGGCCAGCCCAAACAGGGATGACAGCAGCAAAGCCGCCGCGACGAACAGAACCGATTTTCTCATGCCGGTCAGCCTCCTTATGCGCTCGGGGAGAAAACAAAGGCGGTACAGTCGATCCCGCCGGGAACCGTCCTGATGATAACAGTTTTGCGGGAGAAAAGCAATTCCGGCCACGAAGATCCAGTGCGCCTGATATCCAGGCCCCAACGCGTGCGTGCCCCGGCTGATCAAAGACCGGCCGGAAGGCGCCGGACAAAGATTACCGGGAGGCCTCCTCCGGCGCCGGCGGGGGATTCGAACCGAAACGGGAAAGGAACTCCTCCTCCGAGATAATCGGAACGCCCAGCTCCGCCGCCTTTTTATTCTTGGAGGAGGGAGAATCGGGATCGTTATTGACGAGGAAGCTGGTTTTCCGGGAAACGCTCCCGGCGACCTTTCCGCCGCCAGCTTCCACAAAGGCGATGAAGGCATCGCGGTTTTTGAAATGACGCACGTCCCCGGTAATCACAAACGTCAGCCCGGCGCAGGAGCCGGCGGCTTCTTTCGCGGGCGAAACGGGAGCAATCTCGAGCAGCCGGAGCAGCTCCTGGAAGGTGTCCCGATTCCCGGGATCCTGATACCAGTCATAGACCGCGCAGGAGCGCTCCGGGCCGATGCCGTCCACCTGGGCGAAGTCAGTGCCCGCCGCGACGGCTTCCGCGAAGCCCGGCCAGCCATAGGCGCCGATCAGGCGCTTGGCCGCGTCCAGCCCGATCTGGGGAATGCACAGCGCCGTCAGAAAATGAACGGCGTCCGTATGGGTGCGGGCTTTTTCGATCGCCGCCATCAGGTTATCGCGGCTCTTCCGGCCGAAGCCCTCCATACCCTGGATCTCCTCGGAATAGCGAGACAGCTTAAAAAGATCGGCAAAGGAATGAATGAAGCCGGCGGCGACGAAATCCCGGAGGGATTCGATGGAAAGTCCGTCGATGTCCATGCCGCTTTTGCCGACGAACCGCTCGAATTTCTTCAGGTTTTTGGCCGGGCAGGCGGGATTGTCGCATTTCAGGGTCCGGGCGCCGCTGGCCCCGACGGCGACCGCCGTGTCCGCGCCGCAGGCGGGACAGCGAGCGGGAACATCGTAGCGGCCGGAGGCCTTTGTGACCCGGATCACCTTGGGGATGATTTTGTTCGCCTTGATGACGTCCATCTCGGTCCGGCCGTTTTCCCCGATGCCCAGCCGGTCCATCTCGCTCAGGTTGACCAGGGAGGCCCGGGAAACGGTCGTCCCCTCCAGCTGCACCGGATCGAAGACGGCCACGGGCGTGATGGTCGTCGCTCCGCAGGACCATTCTACATGCCGGAGGGTGGTGTGCGCGGTTTCATCCTGCCATTTGAAGGCGAAACCGGCGCGGGTCGCGTGATGCCCGGTCACGCTGCCGGTGGAGGCGTAGGCGGTGTCCTCATAGCAGATGACCAGCCCATCCACGGGAAGCTCCGTTTCGCCGTCCTCCACCCGCTTTGTCCACCGGGCGACCGCTTCGGGCAGGCCCGCCGCGTCGGTTTTTTCCCGCTCGACCGTCGTAAAGCCCAGTTCGTCGAGCAGCTTCATCCGGCCGCCCCAGGAGGGGAGATCCTCGTCCAGATGCACCAGGGTAAAGGCGTGAAAGACCACATGCCGGCTTTTCACATCCGCCAGGCGCTTTTCATCCAGCCCGAGGGTTCCGGCGGCGAGATTCCGGGGATTGGCGTATTTTTCAAGCGGATCGGAAATCGAGGCGTTGATTTTTTCGAAATCGGGATAGGAGATGGCCGCCTCCCCCCGGACCACCAGATGCCCCCGGTAATCGATGGAGAGGGGGAATCCCGCCAGCGCGTCCTTCATAAACGTGATATTGGTGCCGATGACGCCGTTCCCGCGGGTCAGGATTTTGACGAGCCGGCCCCCGTCATAGGTCAGCACCAGCGTCAGCCCGTCCAGCTTCCACGAAAGCCAGACGGGGCGGCTTCCGGCCCATTCCTGCAGATCCCCGATCTTTTTCGTCTTCGCCAGGGAGAGGGCGGGGAACTCATGCGCTTCCTTTACGCCGGCCAGGTTGTCCCCGGCCGCGGAGCTGACCTTCCGGGTCGGGCTGTCCGGAAGCACCACGCCCGATTCATCCTCCAGGCGGGACAGCTCGTCGAACAGCGCGTCCCACTCGAAGTTGCTCATGATCTCATCCCGGCCGCCATAGTAGGCGTCGGACGCCTCGTTCAGCTTCCGGATCAGCTCCCGCATTTTATCCTGTATGGAATCCACCATCATGGCCCCCTTCCGCTAGATGAAGCGCGTCTGAAAAAACGATTTTCCCCGTCGCTTTCTCATATTACTTTACCGCCCCTTCCGTGTCAACTTCATGATTCCGCGGGAGGAGAGGAATCCGGGGCGGGCGGCAGAAGCCTCTTCCGGGCCGGACGGACGGCCCCCGCGCGAAAGGGCTGCGCGCCCTTCTTTCCGCCATCGGAGGGCGGGCCGGCGAAAGAAATTTACAGTTGCGAATTGCCCGAACACAGGGTACAATCAGGGAAAAGGACGAGCTTTTACCAATCGATCTGGCATGCCAGAGAACGGAGGAGAACATGGAAACCGGAACCAGCGTATTTACTGATTTTGACAGCTTCCTGTTCCACCAGGGAACGAACTATGAGGTCTATCGCAAGATGGGCGCTCATCCGGACGTGGAGGACGGGGTCAGCGGAACCCGGTTCAACGTCTGGGCCCCCAACGCGCAGTACGTTTCCGTGATCTGTGCGAAAACCGGATGGGAGGATGAAAAATGGATGCACCGCGCCCAGGGGGACGGGGGCGTCTGGGAATGCTTCCTGCCGGAGGTGGGCCCGGGGGACGCGTATCGCTACGTGATCACGGGAGCGGACGGCGTAAAGCGGTATAAGTCCGACCCCTACGGCTTCCGCTTCGAGCTCCGGCCCGACAGCGCCTCCATCGTCGCCAGCCTGGACGGATACGAGTGGCACGACGGGGAGTATCAGGCGGGGCGGGACAACCGGAAGGTGCTGGAAAAGCCGATGGCCATCTATGAGGTGCATCTGGGATCCTGGAAGAAGGGATACCGGGGGGACTGGGATGAGGACGGCTTCCTGAACTATACCCAGCTGGCCGACGACCTGACGCAGTATATGCAGCACATGGGCTTTACCCATGTGGAACTGATGGGCATCTGCGAGCACCCCTTCGATCTGTCCTGGGGGTATCAGGTAACGGGCTATTACGCGCCGACCAGCCGCTACGGGACGCCGGACGATTTCCGCAGCTTTGTGGACCGGATGCATCAGGCGGGAATCGGCGTGATTCTCGACTGGGTGCCCGCCCATTTCCCGAAGGACGATTTCGCCATGGGATGGTTCGACGGGACTCCCCTGTACGAGAGCTGCGATCCGCTGCGGCGGGAGTTCCCGGTCTGGGGAACGCTGGCCTTCGACCACGCCAAGCCGGAGGTCCGGTCCTTCCTGATCGCCAACGCCATCTACTGGATCCAGGAATTCCACGTGGACGCCCTGCGGGTGGACGCGGTGGCCTCCATGCTCTATAACGACTATGACCGGAGCGAGTGGCGGCCCAACGTGTTCGGCGGGCGGATGAACCTGGAGGGCATGGATTTCCTCAAACAGCTGAACACGGAGGTCTGCGGCCGGACCACGGGCTTCCTGATCGCCGAGGATTCCTCGCCGGAATGGGGCATCACGGAGGACGTGCAGCGCGGCGGCCTGGGCTTTACCTTCAAATGGAACATGGGATGGATGAACGACACGATCCGGTATTTCAATCTGGATCCTGTCTATCGGAAATGGCATCACGGCATGCTGACCCATGTGGTGGACTACGCGTTTTCGGAAAACTTCGTGCTGGTGCTGAGCCATGACGAGGTGGTTTACGGAAAAGGCTCCATGGTCAACAAAGCCCCGGGGGATATCCAGGCGAAGATGGGCGAGCTGAAGGCGCTCTATACCTGGCAGTTTACACACCCGGGGAAGAAGCTGCTGTTCATGGGGCAGGAATTCGCCCAGGAGCGGGAATGGAACGTAAAGGAGAGCATCGACTGGCATCTGGCGGACGAATTCGGCCACCGGGACGTCATGCAGTGCGTCCGGAACCTGGTGGGGCTGTATAAAATGTATCCCGCGCTGCATGCCGACAGCAAAAATCCGGCGACCTTCGAATGGGTCAACCGGGGCGACGCGGACCGGAACATCCTGGCGTTCATCCGGCGGAACCCCTGGGATTACAACGGCGCGGTGCTGTGCGTGCTGAACCTTTCGCCCGTGACCTATTATGACTACAGCGCGGGCGTTCCCTTTGGCGGCCTGTACAAGCGGGTTTTCAGCACCTATGACAGCCTGCCGGGGCAGGGCGGCCCGAACGACACGCCGCCGCTGACCGCCGACTGGAAGGAATGCGACGGATATTCCCATCGGATTACCTACAGCCTGCGCCCCTTCGAATGCATCGTGCTGGAATTCCCGCGCTGACAAGGCCATGTTTATCAGAAGTTTTTCGATCGACTGGAGCGAAATCGCTCCGGACAGCTATCTTCGGGGCATCGAGGCGATCCG
>CAMOGC010000046.1 GCA_946613955.1 uncultured Clostridia bacterium | reverse complement strand
TTCTCCCCTGTCAGGGCTGCCTGCCCATTCTTTCCAGGGCCTCCTTCGCCTCTTCGCTGCCGGCCTCCGCGGCGGCCTCATACCAGGCCCGGGCGGCGTTTTGCATTCCGTAATCGTTCTCGATACACCAACCCATGCGATACAGGCCCTCCGCCTCGCCGGAGGCCGCGGCCCTTCGGTACCATTCGAAGGATTTTTCCGGATCCTCCGGAATCTGATCCCCCAGCCTGTATACCGTTCCCAGGGTCACCATGGCGCGGGTGTCCCCGGCCGCGGCAGCCTTCTCCGCCCAGGAAATTCCCAGAGGGATATTTTTTTCCGTTCCCATCCCCAGAATATAGCACACGGAAAGCTGGAACATGCCCGGGGCGTTCCCGGCCTCCGCCGCCTTCTGAAACCAGGCGAAGGCCTCCCCTTCGTTTTCTTCCACGCCCATGCCGTTCATATACATGTTCCCGATGATCCGCATGGCTTCCCCGTTGCCGCTGTCAGCGACCCTGCGGGCCCAGGCGTAGCCCTCCGCAAGGTTTCTCTCCGTGCCGATGCCGTTTACGTAATGGTTCATCAGCTCCACCATGGAGGCCGTGTCCCCCATCTCCGCAGCCCTTTTCCGCCAGAAAAAGGCCTTTTCCTCGTCGACGGGGCCGCCGTATCCCCGGGAGCAGCAGTCCGCCAGGATCCGCATGGCCACCACGTTTCCAAGCTCCGCGGACCGCTCCAGCAGCGCCGTGTCCTTCTCGTCAAAATCCTCCCGCTGCTTGGTCAAAAGCGTCGCGGCGTATCCGTCGTAGGCCGCCGCCCGCTCCCGGGCCCAAACCGTGACGCCGATAACCGCCGCGGCCAGCGCCGCCGCGCCCATCGTCAGGCCCCGGATCCATCTCCGCTTCCGGTCCCGGTCCGCCAGGCGGTTGAACCGGACCTCCAGCAGGATGGACAGCACCTTCAGGGACGCCTTGCCCCTGCCGATTTCCTGGACATTGGCACCCAGCAGCTCCCGGTCCTCCAGATTCCGCAGGGCCGGGGGATAGCATTCCTGCTCCGGCCGGTCGCTGCCCGGCTCCCCGGCCACGATGAAGGGGATGATCCGATCCCCACCGCCCAGCCGCTGAAAGGCCAGCACCTCCTCGTTGACCCACTTTGAGGCCGCCGAGGCCGGGGAACAGATGACGATCAGATAGCGGGCGCTCTCCAGCGCCTTCTGCAGGGAATCGTGCAGCTCCACCCCCGCCAGATCCGTCTGGTCCCGGAAGACGCGCAGATGCCCTCTGCCTTCCTCCCCCCGAAGGCCCCGGGGAATCCGGTAATTCTCCAGCCGCTTCTGCAGCCATTTTCCCCATTTCAGATCCTGATGGCTGTAGCTGATAAAGGCGTCGTAAATCTTCTCGCTCACGGCTCCGCGCCCCTCTCCATCCTCACGGAGGCCTTCAGCACCTGCGCCAGGGCCCGGACGTTTTCCCGGTCCATCTCCTTGTAGTCCACCCGCCGGCCCGTAACCTCGCCGACCTTTTCCGAAAGCGCGTCCAGCTGCTCCCAGGGCACCAGGCAGGCATGAAGCCGCCTCTCCCGATCCTTGCCCAGGGAAATGTCCTGCCCCTGGCGCAGCCGGCGAACCTGCTCCTCAAATTCCGCCTCGCTCATCGGGCGGTAGCCCATCACGGAATGGAAGGCGCACCAGCGCAGATGCTCCGTCCGGGCCAGGTTTTCCATCATCTCCCCTTCCGGCGGCCAGTTCCCCCCGATGACTTCCTCCTGCTGGCGGCCCGCCGCCCGCAGCAGCGTCGGATAGAAGTCCACCGCCGCCCGGCAGCTGGCCCGCCCGAAGGCGTCGCAGCTTTTCCACGCTTCCTCCGGGCCTTTCGGGTTTTTCGCCCAGACGGCGTGAATCTGCATTGCCCGGGCGTCCATCCGGCGGGGATCCAGCACGTCGGTCCGGTACAGGCCGGAATACACCGTTTCGCATCCGTCCCGGTCGATGGCGAAAATCCCCTCCCTGGAAACCGAGATCAGGGCGGGCCGTTCCGGATTCTGATGATACCAGGCGGTCAGGTCGTCCGCCATGTCCGCGTTTTCCGCCGCGGCCCCGGTGCACAGAAAGATGGCCTGAACCTTCCCCAGGTGTTCCCGGAGAAAGGCGTAGAAATCCCTCGAATGGCCGCCCGCGCTGTGGAAGCGGATATCGTAGGCCTCCTGCATCGGATGATCCAGCAATGGCCCGTCCTGGGGCAGGGTGTCGAAGACATCGACCCGGAAGCTGGATCCCTCCATCTGGCCGTTCATGACCAGATGGTTCAGCATCGCCCGGCCCATCCGGCCGAAGCCCACGATCACCGCGTGGTAATCCTGCTCCGCCCGGCCAGCTTCGTCAAAGGTCACGCTGTCGCAGGGCGGATAATACCGGATCACCTGCCGCGCGGCCAGCTCATATTCATCGAAAACATACACGCTGCCGTATCCTTTTCCCGCGGCAGCCAGCAGCCGATCCTCCGCCTCTCCGATCCCGCAGGCCATAAGGCTCGTCTGCTCCGGTCCGATGCCCGCCTCCGCGAGCGCGTCCCGCATCTCCATGGCGAAGCGCAGGCTGCCGGGCCCGTTCCCGTGCAGGAGGGCCACCTCCAGGTTCCGCCCGCCGGGCTTCATCCCGATCCGCCGCAGGAAGCCCGCGTCCGGATGCAGGGCGTCCTTTCCGCTGTCGGCCAGGGCCCCGAAGGTTTTGACCGTGGCTTCCACGCCCCGGTCCTCCGGATCGACATACAGGATAGCCCGGTGCTTTTTCTGCGCCGCGTCCTTTCCGTACTGGATGGCATTCTCCCCCGCCCCGTATATCAGCAGCAGCGGCCCTCTTTTCAGCATCAGCACCCGGATCCGCCGCAAAAGCCTTTCCCCCAGGGTAGTAATCGTGGCACTGGCGGTCACGTAAAAGCCCAGAAAATGCCCCATCCAGAAAATCGTCATCACCGCGGGGCTGCGGAACCAGGGCGCCTCCTGGATGGCGGACAGATCGTTGATCCCCGCGAACATCCGGCAGACCGCCAGCAGCGCCCGGAACAGCGCCACGGGCGTAAAGCCCAGGGTCCAGGCATAGCCGTATCCGTACATCACCGCGCCGATGGCCCCGGTCAGCAAAAGGGCGATCCGGGTGAAGGCCCGGTCATAGCGGCTTTTCACCGCCAGATTCAGAATCGCCGCCAGAAAGCAGGCCGCCAGCATCAGAATCAGCATCGGGATCCGCATCATCCTTTTCCTTCCTCCTCCTCGAAGAACCGAAGGTTTTCCCAGGCGGCGTCGTCCTTGGCCTGTTCCGTCTCCGAAAGGTGGTCAAAATCCGTCAGGGAGGGATGCGTCCGCCGCTCCCCGTCCTTTTTCTCCCCGTATCGCCAGTTAAACAGCCAGTGGAACCGCGCCCACCGCTCGTGCTCGTTTCGGCGGAAGGCCTCCCGCTCCCCCGCAGCGGCCCCGGCCAGGCGTTCCAGGGCTTTCCGGATGTTTTCCGCCGTCGGCTCCGGCGCGTTTTCCTCCGGCAGAAGGATCGCCAGCTTCGTCCGCAAGTGGTCCGCCGCCGCCCGGTTGGACATCCGCTGGAAGGGCGTCAGCTCCTCCCAGGCCGGCCCGGCCCCCGTTTTTTCGCGGTAGATCTCGTGCATCGCCCGGGCCGCCCGGTCCTGTTCCCTTCCCATCACCGCCTCGGGCGTGAACACCTCCGCGTCGCCGCCGAAGGCCACGGCCGGCGCCGGCGCCCAGGCGCCCGCCGCGAAAAGGCGCGCGCCTGTCGGGAAATACCGGATCAGCCTTCCGGCCCCCGCCGCGTTGGCCGCCGCCTCATCCCCGCAGAAAATGATCCGGTCGGCCCCCTCCAGCAGGGCGGGATCCGCCGCCCAGGACGCCTCGTGAAAAAGGAAGGCGTCCGCGGATGTGCCGGGGGCGAAAAGATGCGCCTCCAGGGCGGGATGCAGCCGCCGGTATTCGTTCCAGTCCCCGAAAAGATGATATTCGCAATTCTGGAAGGGCGCCCGGCAGTTGACCAGGATCGCCTGCTCCAGCAGGCTTTGCGCCAGCGCGCCGCTGCCGATCAGCAGAATGGTTTTTTCCTTCCGGGACAGGGGATGCCCCCGCCAATATGACCGGCCGCGGCACTCCTCGGCGTTGAAAAACCGGATTCCCGGCAGACCCTCGGTCTCCGGCGCCCGGCAGTAGACCGGCAGCCCGGAAAGGGCGGGATCCGCCGCCTGGAGCAGATTTCTTTCCGTATCCTCGGCCATCAGGAAAACGCCCTT
The DNA here is from genome assembly GCA_946613955.1 of uncultured Clostridia bacterium. The sequence continues at coordinate 5,929 of CAMOGC010000046.1, read as the reverse complement.
CGGCCGCACCCCTGGCCCGCCCATCCGGAGCAGCTCTTCCAGGGGCTCCGGCCGGCGCAGGGTTCTTTCTCCCCGCCGTTCCTCTTCCTTTCCGTCGCTGCCGGCAAAGACCGTCCAGGGCCGATCCTTCTCCCGGGAAAGCTGCGCGGCCAGCGCCCGGGAGGCGCCGTTTTCCTCCGAAAAAAGATAAACCGGCTTTCCCCGCAGAGAAAGCATCCGCATCCGGGGAAGCAGCCTTTCCCGGAACAGGGCGAAGGCGGCCGCGGCCAGGGCGGCCAGGATGCCCAGGCTGCCCAGCAAAAATACGACTCCCACCGCCCGGCCGCCCGCCGTCGCGGGAACCAGATCCCCGTAGCCCACCGTCGTCAGCGTCACGACGGAATACCAGATTGCGTCCCAGAGGCTTCGGATGCCGGAGGCCGGGTCGCTTCTTTCAAAGAGCAGCAGCAGCCCCAGCAGCGCAAAATACGCCGCCGCCAGGAGCAGGGCCTTCTTTCCTTTTCCTTTCATTCCTTCTCCTCCCCGGCTTCCCATCGGGAAATATTACAGCAGCGAGCCGCTCAAAAGCAGATACAGCAGCTGCTCCAGCTCTTTTTCCGTCGCGGCGCAGCCCTCCCGGGCATAGGTGCGGGCGACGCTGGAAATCCCCCCGGCGTAAAAGCTGACGGCGTAGGGCCGGACGCGGCTGTCCAGCCCGGGCAGAAAGCATTCGCAGGCCCCCAGCGCCTCGCTGATGCTGTCATAGAGCAGATAATCGATCCGGTTTTTGACCATCATCCGGAGAAAATCCCGGTTTTGCAGGATATACGCCGCGTATCCCCGGCACAGGGCCCGCAGCCCGCCGCTTTTTTCGCCCTCCCCGCCCCTGGACAGGGCCTCGGAGGGGGCGTAGCAGTAATTGGCCTGCAGGGTAAAGACCACCACGTTTTCCCGGGACGTAAAAAGGCTGTAAAAGGTCTGGCGGGAAATCCCCGCCTCCCGGCACAGGGAAGAAACGGAAATATCCGCGTAAGGGTGATCCGCCATCAGGCGGAGCAGCGCCTCCGCGATCTGTTTCTGGGAGGACAGGGCCGTTTTATTGCTGCCGCAGTACATGCAAGGAGCTCCTTCTGCTTTGATGAAAAAGATTTTATCAAAAAGCTTGACAGCTGTCAAGGTTCATGCTATGATGGCCTAAACTTGACAGTTGTCAATGTTTTGATTGCCAACGATCGGAGGAATGATCGCAATGTCTGTACTGCCCCTTTATCATACGATCCTGCTGCCGGAGGCAAAGCTCTGGCTTCGGAGCGACGTCTATCAGGAAGCCGCCGGAAAGGCGCCCGCGGTGGGCGAAAAGGTCAGCATCCTGTTCCAGAAAAGCGAGCAGGCCCGCGCGGAGCTGACTTCGGACAGCTTCTATAACATCGGCGTGGCCGGCGTTATCCAGGAGGTCAACGAGAACGGCTTCCTGTCCATCGGCGTCCAGAACCGGGTGACGGTGGAGGAAACCGCGGTGCTGCGCGGAAAGAGCATCAGCATGACCCTCAGCCGCCTGAGCGACCGGGCCGACCTGGATCCGGCGGACGCCGGGCGGCGGCTCCGGGAGATCAAGAACCGGATTCTGGAGTTTTCCAAAGGCAACCGGTGGGAGCCCATGATCCGCTCCTTCTCCGCCTCCTGGGACAGCCTTTGGACCCTGGCGGCGGCGGTGTCCCCCTGGATGCGCTATAATGAGGACGATTTCTATGCCCTGCTGCGGGAAAGCTCCCTCCGGAAGCGCTTTGACGCCCTGGAGCGCCTGCTGATGGAGGGCATCGAGCTGGCGGATGTCCAGACCGAGGCGCAAACGGCCCAGCAGGAGGATCACGAAAAGCTGTATCGGGAATCCGCCATCCGCAAGCAGATGTCCTATCTCCAGAAGGAGCTGGACGAAATGCATCCGGAAAACGTTTCGGAGGTTCGCCGGCTGGAGCTGAAGCTGGAGGAGGCCGGCATGAACGAGGCCGCCCTGAAGGAAGGGCGGAAGGTGCTGTCCCGGCTGAAGGGCGAAGGCGCCAACAGTCCGGAGGCGGGCATGCTGACGGACTGGCTGGATCTTTTGACCAGCCTGCCCTGGAAAAAGACCCCCGCCCAGGAGATTTCCATGGAGCAGGCCCGCGCCGTGCTGGACGCGGATCATTCCGGGCTGGACAAGGTCAAAAAGCGCGTCCTGCAGCAGATCGCCGTCATGCGCCTGAAGGGGGAGCAGAGCGGCTCCATCCTGTGCTTTGTCGGCGCGCCGGGAACCGGGAAAACCAGCATCGGCGCCAGCATCGCCAAGGCCCTGGGCCGCAAATACGCCCGGGTGGCCCTGGGCGGCGTCCGGGACGAGGCGGACATCCGCGGCCACCGGCGGACCTACATCGGCTCCATGCCCGGCCGCATCATCGACGCCATTCACAAGGCGGAGGTGTCCAACCCGGTCATGGTGCTGGATGAGATCGACAAGCTCAGCCAGTCCTACGCCGGGGATCCCGCCAGCGCGCTGCTGGAGGTGCTGGATCCGGAGCAGAACGCCCATTTCACGGATCATTATCTGAACGTGCCCTTCGACCTGAGCGACGTGCTGTTTATCTGCACGGCGAATTCCCTGGACACGATTCCGGAGCCCCTGCTGAACCGGATGGAGGTCATCCGCTTCCAGGGCTACACGCCCCTGGAAAAGCGGGCCATCGTCCGGGAGCACCTGCTGCCCAGGGCCATCGCGGCGGCCGGCCTGCCGGAGGGCGCCCTGACCGTCGGGGAATCGGCGCTGGATAAAATCATCGCCGACTATACCCGGGAGGCGGGCGTCCGCGGGCTGAAGAAGCGGATGGATCAGCTCTGCCGCGGGGCGGCGGTCGCCCTGGTGGATCATCCGGAGACCAAAATCGCCGTCACGGCGGATAACCTGGGGGACTATCTGGAGGACGCCCCGCTGCATCACCGCCAGGTGCGGGAAAGCGCCCGCCCCGGCATCGTGACCGGGCTGGCCTGGACGCCGGTGGGCGGCGAAATCCTGTATATCCAGACCCTCCTGACCGAGGGAGCCGGCAAAACCACCGTTACCGGGCAGCTGGGCGACGTCATGAAGGAATCCGCCCAGATCGCCGTGAGCCTGGTGAAAAACCTCCTGCCGGAGCAGGCCAGGGCCTTCGCGGATCACGATCTGCATATCCACGTGCCCGACGGGGCCACGCCCAAGGACGGGCCCTCCGCCGGCATTACCCTGACGACCGCCCTCGCCTCTCTGGTGACCGGGACGCCGATTCCCCCCGCCGTCGCCATGACCGGGGAGGTCTCTCTCCAGGGGGACGTCAACCCCATCGGCGGGCTGCCGGAGAAGCTGATGGCCGCCCAGCGCGCCGGGGTGAAGCGTGTGTTCATTCCCCGGGACAATGTGGACGACCTGAAGGACGTGGCCAGAGAGGTACGGGATCAGCTGGAAATCACCCCCGTGGGCGCCGTGGAGGAAGTCCTCGCCGCCCTGGGGATTCCCTGCCGGGACTGCGTGGCCCAGGCGGGCTGAGACGCCGAACCGAATCCGGCTCGCTCGAAACCGCGGGCTTTCCGGGAGGCTTTCCTCGGGTTTCTTCCCGGTGCGTGCGCGTTATCCGGAAAAACAGGGGGACACACCGTAGAAATGGCGTGTCCCCCTGATCATTCGGTTTACTCCGTCGGGCCGGCGGGATAATCGGCGCACACCAGCTTCGTCAGCGTGCCCTTCTCGAAGGTCGCGGTGGTATTGTACTGGTTGTAGTATTCCGTGCTGTCCGTTTTCACCAGTTTTCCGATGAAGGCGTCCGTGTCCTGCTTCTCGGGCTCTTCCCCGCCGGAAACCTCATAGATGGCCGTGGCGTAGGGCAGGGGCATCATGACCCTTTTCCGGGCCACAAAGGTGCAGGGCGTCCAGTCGTCCACCAGGGCGGTATAGGCGCCGTCCCCCGTGGGCCGGAAGGCGCAGTAGGAGAAGAAGTCCTCCTCCGGATAGATCTCGAAGCCCTCCTCCCCGTGGGGAACCACCTGCTTCACCGTCAGGGTTTTTCCGGCCACCAGGATCTGATCCCCCGCCCGGATCCCTTCCACATCGGAGGCGTCATAGCGATCCTCCAGATACAGGGCGGCGGTAAAAAAGCCGTTTTCGTAAATCTTGTCCCGATCCTCCAGGGCGGCCCGGAAAACGCCGTTGTCCGGATCCGCGTCCGCGGGCAGGGGTTCCATGACCCGGCCGGAGGTTTTTTCCTTTTTTTCGGCCGCGGCGGGCTTCCCGGGATGGTAGGAGCGGACGGTGGCGTCCAGCAGGGCCTCGACATCTTCGTATTTGCCTTCCTGATACTTCACCTGGTATTCCACATCCCCGTCCGTCCGGCGTTCGATGGAAACCATCAGGATCAGGCCGTTTCCGTTGGCCGTATAGTGGTACCGGGCCATGTAGAGGGTTTTCCCGCCGATTTCCACCTGCCTGCAGGGATTGGTGCCAACGCTGTCGCCGTAGGTATCCTCCATGTATTCCCGCCAGACATTGTTCAGATAGTTCACCGGGTTGTTCAGCTGGCCGTCTCTCCGGTTGATGACCAGATTGGGCACATAGCCGGCCTTTTTCGCGTAAATAATCACGGCCCCCCGGCTGTCAAACGCGGTGGGATGGCCGGAATCGCTGACGGTATAGTCCATCTTTTCGCTGTAGATGTCCTTCGCCGCCTCCCCCAAAGCCGCGTGCGTCATCCCCACGGAAAAGAGCATCGCCAGCAGCAGCAGCGCGCATATGCCTTTTTTCATTTTGGTGGCCTCCTTTTTTCCGGCCCCCGACCTTCCCGGCGGCAGGGCCGGCGTTTCTGTTTTTTCTATTCTACCACAGGACTGTTCCATTTGCAAAGCGCTTCTTTGGCGGGCCTTCTTTGATCATGGCGCGCTGTTCCGCCCCGGATCGTGATCGAGGGGTTCGTTGCCTGGCTTCCTGTGCTTCCCGGTCCCTTTTTGTTTAGAAAATGACAAATGCCTCGTTTCCCGGAGGTGGCCTTCCGTATCCTTTCCGCAGGGGAAGTCGCGCTTCCGGGCAAGCATGATCCGGGGCCTTTTTGTTTGGAAAATGACAAATTCCGCTGTTTACAGAAACGCTTTTCTATGCTATCCTTCAGGGGAGGTTACGGCCTCGAAATAAAGGAGGTTTATGCTATGAAGAAGTTCCTGTCCCTGCTCGCTGCCCTGTCCCTGCTGCTGTGCGGCCTGGCCCTGGCGGAAGATGCCGCCGCGCCCCAGGTCGGCGTCTACACGATCTATAACAAGACCGGTGAAAAGATCGTGTCCCTGTCCCTGACGGATAACGTGACCGGAGAAACCGTTTCCTATCTGGAAGACGGCGCCTATCTGGCCGTGAACGCCGGAACTGCGATTACCGCCACCCTCCCCGCCGGGGAAGACGGCAATCACCGCTACACCCTGAAGTTCGCCACCGAGAGCGGCTACGAAGGCTCCTTCGCCACCCTGAGCAACGAAGTCGTTCCCATGACCCTGCTGGCGGCCGACGCCCTGACCGGCGCGACCCCCTTCACCTTTACCGCCGCCGAGAAGAACGCGGGCCTCTACACCATCTACAACAAGACCGGCGAAGCCGTGACCGAGCTGATCGTGACCGATAACGTCACCGGTCAGGCCACCGGCAACTACGCCCTCAAGCCCATCGCCGACGGCGACAGCGTGATCATCACCCTGGTGCTGGACGAAAAGGAAGACGGCAGCCATCGCTACACCCTGTCCTTCAAGACCGAAGGCGGCTATGAAGCCAAGTTCGCCACCCTGAGCAACGAAGTGGCCCCCATTACCCTGCTGGCCGCCGACGCGCTCACCGGCGCGACCCCCATTTCCTTCTCCGCTCCCGAAGCCAAGTAAGCGGAAAAACACATCGTAAAAAAGCCCGCGGGCCGGATTG
>CAMOGC010000045.1 GCA_946613955.1 uncultured Clostridia bacterium | reverse complement strand
GTCTCCCCCGAAGCCGGCGGCGCCGGGCTTCTCCGCGCCTCCCCGTTGCTCCCGCCAGGGAAGACGGGCCAGGCCGGGCTTCTCCGCGCCTCCCCGATGTTCCCGCCCGAATAGCCGGCCCAGGCGCTCCGGGGCGCCGCCGCGCCTTCCCTCCCGGGGAACCCGAATACCGGCGCGCCCGGCAGGATCAGCCGGCACAGCTCTCCGCCCCGCAGCCCGAAGGCGTTGGCCTCGTCCGTGTCCAGATGCACCTCCATCAGGTGGCCCTTTCCGGCCCGGACGATCAGATGCTCCATCGTTCCGCCCCTTGGGCCGCCGGAGAGCAGGCTGACCTCCTGCCCGTCCCGCAGGCCGTAGGCCGCCGCCTCCTCCGGGCTCATGTGCAGGTGGCGCGCCGCGGCGATGATCCCGCGGGAAATCTCCACGCTTTTCTCCCCGTTTGTCAGCCGGCCGCCGGGAGAGCCCTCCAGCTCCCCGGACAGGCGGATGGGCGGGCTCAGCCCCATCTGGCGGGCGTCCGTCAGGCTCAGCTCCACCTGGGTTTCCTTCCGGACCGGCCCCACCACCCGCAGGCTCATCCGCCCCTTCGGGGTTTCCAGCGTCACCTTCTCCTCCGCCGCGAACTGCCCCGGCTGGGACAGCGGGCGCAGGGGCGTCAGCGTATGCCCCGGGCCGAAGAGGCGCTCCAGATCCGCCGGACACAGATGGCAGTGGCGGCTGGAAACCGCCACCGGCACCCAGTATTCTCCCGCCGCCGCCAGCTCCGTCAGCACCATCCGGGTCACGGCGAACCGGAGTTCCTTCTCGTTCATCTTTCGTCTCCTCGTTCAGGAGCTCCGCCCGGTCCCCGCAAACGGGGCCGGGCCGGTCTCCTGATCGTCGTGCTTTTTCGCCTGGTTCCGCGTGATTCGCGTTTCTTTCGCAGGCTTCGCCTTACTTCGCCTTCTTCGCTTTTTCCGCCTCCGCCTTCTTCCGGAAGATTTCCTTCAGGCTCTCGCTGTAGGGCGGCCGGGCGATCCCGTATTCGGTTACGATGCCGCTGATCAGCTCATGATCCGCGAAGTCGAAGGCCGGATTGTAGACCTTGACCCCCGCCGGCGCCATGCGCTGTTTGTACCACATCTCGGTGACTTCCTCGGGTTTGCGCTGCTCGATGGTGATGTCCTCGCCCTTCTCGATGCTCATGTCGATGGTGGAGGTGGGGCCCAGAACGTAGAAGGGAATGCCGTAATACTTCGCCAGAATGGCCACCCCGGAGGTGCCGATCTTGTTGCAGGCGTCCCCGTTGGCCGCCACCCGGTCGCATCCGACAAACACCGCGTTGACCCATCCGTTTTTCATGACCTGGCTGGCCATGTTGTCGCAGATGACGGTGGTGTCCACCCCGTCGGCCATCAGCTCGAAGGAGGACAGCCGCGCGCCCTGCAGCAGGGGGCGGGTCTCATCGCAGAAAACGCGGAAGTTCATGCCCCTTTCCCGGCCCAGATGAATGGGCGCCAGGGCCGTGCCGTATTTGGAGGTGGCCAGCTGCCCGGCGTTGCAGTGGGTCAGGATGCCGTCCCCGTCCCTGATCAGGGTCAGGCCGTATTCGCCGATGGAGCGGCACATCCATACGTCCTCGGCCTTGATCTCCTCGCTCTCCTTTTTCAGCAGCGCCAGGATCTCCTCAACGCTCGCCTCCGGATGATCCAGAAGCACCTGCTCCATCCGGTTCAGCGCCCAGCTCAGGTTGACGGCCGTGGGCCGGGAGGAATTCAGAAACTCCTTGGCCTCGTGGAATAACGCGTCGAATTCGGCGCGGTTCCTGGCCTGAATCTCCTTCGCCGCCAGATAAACGCCGAAGCCCGCCGCCACGCCGATGGCCGGCGCGCCGCGCACCTGCAGCAGGTAGATGGCGTCCCAGATTTCCTGCTGGGTCTTCAGATGCAGGATCTCCACCTCGTAGGGCAGCTTCGTCTGGTCCAGAATGACCAGGGCGCTGTTCTCATCGTCCAGCTCCACGGTCTCGTAGCTCATGATGTTTTTTTCGTCCGCCATTTTCTTTTCCGCCTTTCCTTACTTCAGGGCCGCCTCCGCCCGTCTGACCGCGTCCACAAAATCCTTCCCGGCGGCAAAGCCGGTCCGGTTCAGGATAAAGTCCTTGCCGGCGATGATGTTCAGCTTCTCCGCGTACGCCCGCTTTTCGGGATCGGCGATGGTGGTCACGTCCTTGACCTGGGCCATGCCCACCGTCCGGCGGTGCAGCTCCGTGCCGGTATAGGCGGCGGTGTCGCTGAGAATGCTCTTCAGATATTCCTCCCGGAAGCCCTCGACCCTGGCCATCGGCTCGGTGACGCATTCGTCGAAGGTTTTCCGGAACTTGGCGATAAACAGGTCGATCGTCTCCTCGATGGTCCGCAGCACCCAGGCGTTGAATTCCTCCGCCCCGGCGGCCACGCCGCTGTCATAGGCGAAAATCAGGTTGGCGATCACGTTGCCGATGTCGTATCCCATGGGGCCGAAGAAGGCGAATTCGGGATCGAACACCTTCGTGGAATCCTTCTTCACGAAGATGGATCCGGTATGCAGATCCCCGTGCAGCAGCGCCTGGGCGTTGTTCATGAACTCGAACTTCAGCTTCGCCACGGCCAGATGCAGCGCCTTGTCCCCATACAGCTCCTTCTTCACGAAATCGGCGATCAGGGGATCGACGATGTTGCGGCCCTTCAGATCGTTATAGGGCTCCATCAGCACCAGATCCTCCGTAATCTCGCACAGCTCCGGATTGATGAAGCTCTTCACCAGGGCCTTTTTCTCCTTGTGCTCGAGCACCACGTCCGTGGTCTTCAGCAGGGTGTTGACCATATAGGTGGAAATATCGTCGGCGAAGCGCGGGAAGATCTCGTGCCGCATCAGGGCGTAGCGCATCAGCTCGTGATCGCTCAGATCCTCCATCGCGCAGGCGCACATGGTCGTGTCGTATCCGTAGATCTTCGGCACGGAGCCGGGGGCCAGCTTATCCTGCAGCTGCAGAATCTCGCTCTCGATGCGGTTGCGGTCGGTGGACACGTGCATCTCGGCGGAAATCCGCAGGGCCTCTCCCGCCTGCTTGACGATCATGGATTTCCCGGTGGCCTCCTCCACCACCCTGAAGACGTAGTTCAGGTTGCCGTCGCCGATTTCCTTTACGGTCAGCTTCGCGTCCGGGGCGAAATGTCCGGCGTATTTCGTCTGCACATAGCCCGCCACGTCCTCTTCTTTCATCAGGAAATACTTGTCATACCTTGCCATGGTACCCGCTTCCTTTCCGCGTTTTTCACGCATGTTTTATTTTTTTCAGGCTCCCCTCCGCGAAGGGGCTGAACAAAATCAGGCTGCCCTTACCGGAACTCGATGCTCCGCAGATCCCGGGGGTCGATCCGCCGCAGCCACCACATCTCTTCCTCCGTGGGCGGCGGGGTTTCCCGTTCCTCGTAGTACTGCACGGGGAAGGCCGTGTTCTCCGCCACCTCGGCCAGGCTGTGGCCGGGATGCACGCTCTCCACGATCAGCTTTCCCGCCTCCATCCGGAAATGGCACAGCGGCGTCACGATGTCGCTGACGTGCCCCTTCGCGGTGATAAAATCCACCTTTTCGGTAAACGTCCGCCGGTCGTGCTTCGTCCGCCAGATGACGGCCCGCTTCGCCGTCGGGATCAGCACGGCGCTCCCCGCCCCGCCGGGCAGGCGCACCTTCGGCCGGCGATAATCCCCGATGACGGAGGCGTTGACCCTTCCCTCCTGGTCAAACTGCACCCCGCTGAGAAAGGCCACGTCCAGCCCGCCCCGCATGCTGAGGTCGAACACGTCCATCAGGGGAAACGCCGCCTCGGCGCTCTCCCACAGCTCGCTGCCCGCGCTGGTAAAGCTCCGCAGGGTCGGCTCCTCGGGGTTGACGCCGCCGGGAATGTTGAGATGCACCGCCTCCGGCGCGTGGGTATGCCGGGCCAGCAGCACGGCGATCATCGGCAGATGGGAGGATACCCCGTGAAACACCCGGTCCCCGTTGTGGATCAGCCGGGCCAGGCATACCGCCATCATATCCCCCGGCCTTACGGTTTCCCTCATGCTCTGTCGCCCCCTTCCGCCAGGGCCCGGGAAACGGCCTCCCCGTCGACCCCGTATTCCTCCGGGCAGCAGCAGGGAGCCGCGCCGCGGGGGACGTGTACCACGTGGCTGACCAGGAATCCGGGAATCTGGGGCTTTTCCCTCTGGGAGGCGAAATACCCGTCCCCGACGATCCGCTCCGCCGTCAGGATGACCCGCCCCGAAGCCCTCGCCAGCAGCGCGTCCTCATAGACCGGCCCCCAGATCCGGCCGTTTCCCCGGGCGTCGGCCTCCTGCACGTGGAGGATGGAGACCTCCGGCGCCAGCGCCTGAACCGCCGCCAGCGTTTCCCCGCCGAAGGGGTCGGTCACGTCCCGGAAATAATCGTTGACCTTCCGCAAATCGCTGACCTGCAGGCCCCGCACGGGCATAAACGGAATCCCGTAGCTGGCCGCCCGCAGCGCGGAAATGACCGTATAGCAGGCGTGCTCGTGGGCGACGACCTCGCCCTTCTGGACGGCCCTGCGATAATGCTGCGCCAGCCCGAATTCGCTCTCGCAGCTGATAAACCCGGCATCCACCGTCGCCACGCATCCCGCCCCGCAAAGCTGGTCGATATCCAGCCCGCCGGCGGTCTTGACCAGCCGCAGGCCCCGTTTTCCCTGGGCGATGATCTCCCGTACGGCGGCCATGGGCGCCCGGTTCAGCGTATTGCCGCCCAGGCCCACCATCGCCCCGTCCGGAATGCTGCCGATGGCTTCCGCCAGGCCGCAAATCTTCTCCAATCCGGTCACCTCTTTTGTCGTTTCCCCGCCCGGGTTCCGCCATCCGGCGCGGCGTCAGGTCACTCGTTTCCGTTCCCGCGCGGGGCCGCCTCCGGTGATACTGATTCAACCGCTTTCCGGCGGCACTTTTCCGTCCCTCGCCGGGCCTCCGCCGCGCGCTTTCTCTGCTCCGGTATTATTTCGCCGCGTTGGCCGCGATATGCACCGCGTCCCAGACGGAGGCGAAGGGCGGCGCGTAGGCCAGATCCACCATCCCCAGCTCCTCCGTCGTCATCCCCGCGTGGATCGCCACGGCGAAGATGTCCGTCCTCATGACCGCGTCGTGTGTTCCGGCCGTATTCGCCCCCAGCAGCCTCCTTGTCCGCGCGTCATAGATCAGCTTGATGACCAGTTTGCTCGGGTTCGGATAGTAGGCGGGATGATCCTGGGTGGACACCATTTTGGTTTTCACCGGAATGCCCAGCCGCTGCGCCTCCGTCTCGCTCAGCCCGGTCCGCCCCATCTCCAGGTCGAACACCTTGATGGCCGCCGTTCCCAGCACGCCCGGGAATTTCTCGTGCCCGCCGGCCATGTTCGCCCCGGCGATCCGGCCGGTCTTGTTGGCCACCGTGCCCAGGGCGAGGTAGTAATCCTCCTCCAGCACCCGGTGATAGCACGTGGCGCAGTCCCCCGCCGCATACACGTCCGGCAGGCTGGTCCGCATCTCCCGGTCCACCAGGATGGCGCCGTTTCTCGCCATGCGGATCCCGCTCTCCTTCAGGAACCCCGTCTCCGGCCGGATCCCCGCCGCCATCAGCACCAGGTCGCAGGGAATCTCCTCCCCCTCCGTCCGGACAACGCGGTGGTCGCCCTTTTCCTCGATCGCCTTCAGCCGGGTTTTCAGCCGGACGGCAACGCCGTTTTTCTCCAGCTCCTGGGCGGCCAGCTCCGCGAATTCCGGCTCGAAGGGCCGCAGCAGCCGCTCGGCGCCCTCCAGCAGCGTCACCCGCTTTTCCAGCCGGGTCAGGGCCTCCGCCATCTCCACGCCGATGGCCCCGCCCCCGACGATGACGACGTGCCGCACCCCCGGCAGGCGGAACACCTCCCGCAGCAGCAGCCCGTCCTCCATGGACCGCAGGGAGAATACCGCCGGCAGATCGAAACCCGGCACCGGCGGCGCCGCGCTGCGGCATCCGACGGCGATCATCAGCCTGTCCCACCGGTCCGTAAATTCCCTTCCGCTCTCCAGATCCCGAACCAGAACCGTTTTTTTCTCGAAATCCGCCCGCAGCACCTCGTGCCGCAGATGCGTCTCGATCCCCATCTCCCGGAACTCCTCCGGCGTCCGGGCGATCAGCTTTTGCGCCTCGTCGTTCCATCCGCCGATGAAATACGGCAGCCCGCAGGCGCCGTAGGAAAGGAAGCTTCCCCGCTCGTAAACCACGATCTCCGCCTTCCCGTCCGCCCGGCGCAGCTTGCTGGCCGCGCTCATGCCCGCGGCCACGCCGCCGATGATAATGGCCCGCATCGCGAAGCTCCTCCTCTTTTCCTCCGTCTCTTCCGCCGCGTCTCAGGGCGGCCCCGGCCTTCTGCCTGAGCGAGCTCAGCTTCTCGCCTCGCGTTTCCAGAGGGCGCCGGCCGTCTCACCGATTCCGGTTCGTCTCCCATGCGCGTGGCCATCCAGGACAGAAGAACCGTCCCCCTGTCTTCCCCTGTCTTGCGCTCAGCCGCCCCGCAGCCGCTCCATGACCGCCCGGGTAATCGCCCGGATCTCCTCCTCGGAGGCGGCCTGATTCCCGCCGCATCCGCATCCGGAGGCGCCGTCCTGCCCGAAGGTCTTCAGCCGCGGCGCGGGGTTGACCGGCCCGGAGGAGGACACCACGTCCCGCTCGTTGGTCGCCACCGGCGAGCAGGCCGGCACCCCGCCGCCGGTAATGCCCATCTTCTCCCGGATGGCGATCAGCTCGTTGATCTGCTGGCAGGAAAGCACATTCGCCTTTCCAATTATATTGCTGGTATACATGATGACCATCGCGTAGTGCTCCGTCGACTCCAGCCGGTACCACGCCTCCGTCAGGCTGGCGCCCCAGGCCACGGCGCCGTGGTTGGCCAGCAGCAGGGCGTTGTAGTCCCGGCAGTAGGGGGCGATGGAATCCGGAATCCCCTGGGAGCCGGGGGCCTCGTAGTGCACGCAGGGCACCGTCCCCAGATTCACCAGCGCCTCCGGGTATATCGCCAGATCCAGGCTCATGCCGGCGATGGCGAAGCTGGTGCTGACGGGGGGATGGGCGTGGCACACGGCGTTCACCTCCGGATTCTCGTTGTAGATCCGCAGATGCATCTTGACCTCGCTGGACGGGCCGCGCTCCCCCTGGGAAAGGATGGTCCCGTCCAGCCGCATCTTGACCATCATGTCCTCCGTCATGAAGCCCTTGCTTACGCCGGTGGGGGTGGTCCAGAGAATGTCGTCGTCCACCTTTACGGAAATGTTCCCGTCGTTGGCGGCCACAAAATTCTTATCATACATGCGGCGGCCGATCTCCACGATCATCCGTTTGGCTTCCTCGTCGGTCGGATATTTGCTCAGCATCATAACGAAAGACTCCTCTCTGTTCGATCCGAAGCGTTTAGATAAACAAAGACTAAACACGTTTTCTCGTTTATTATAGTTGTTTATTTCTCTGTTTGTCAACCCATGGAAAAACTTTTTTCCGCCTTTCCTCTTCAGAAATTTAATGACCAGATTTGACATCATTTTTCCGGTAAACTAAACATCTGGCCCGTTTTGTTTAGTAAATCTTTGAAAAAATTTAGAAAAATGAACTTGACAACCCCCGCGCCGGGTGATAAGATGATGCCAACGAAAGGGCGAAGATTCGCCCGAATAATAAAAAGGAGGTTTCCCATGAAGAAAATCATCGCTGTTGTTTTGGCCCTGATGCTGGCGGTCATGATGTGCGTCGCCGGCACCGCCGAGGCGACCAACCCCGTGGCCGGCAAGAAGGTAGCCTACATTATGCTGCTTCCTTCCGCCACCATCTTCCAGATGTGGGCCAATTCCTGCGTCGACCTGTGCAAGGCGCTGGGCGTGGAATGCGACGTGATCTTCTGCGACGGCGATTTCAACGCCTGGCAGGATCGGATTTCCGCCTGTGCCGCCGCGGGCTATGACGGCCTGCTGGTCAGCCACGGCAACCAGGACGGCTCCTATACCTTCCTGAAGGGCATTACCGAGCAGTATCCCGATCTGAAGATCGTCTGCTTCGACACCCAGTTCTATACCGACGGCGAGTATCAGAAGATCCCCGGCGTTACCCAGATGTTCCAGCAGGATAAGAGCCTGGTCACGGTTCTGCTGGACGCCATGATCGCCAAGTACGGCGAGGGCGTCCGCCTGATCAAGGTCTGGCGCGGCCCGAACTACAACAGCCCCTTCGATCGCCGTGAAGTCGGCTGGCAGGAATACGAAGCCGCCGGCAAGATCAAGACCGTCGGCGAAGTGCAGCCCCTGCAGGATTCCATGGATTCCGCCAACTCCGTGACCGCCGCTTATCTCCAGTCCATTGACCGGGCGGATGTGGACGGCATCGTGGTGTACTACGATCTGTACGGCCAGGGCGTCTACAACGCCATCTCCGAAAACAGCAACTTCTCCGGCGAGAACGCGCTGCCCATGGCTTCCGTGGATATCGACCAGGTCGACGTGACCAACATGCAGAACCATCCGGAAATCTGGATGGCCGCCGGCACCACCGACTGGACCATGAACGGCGAAATCGCCATGCGGCTGCTGCTGCTGGAAATCGCCGGCGAATATGACAAGATCTATGACCCCGCCACCGGCAATTACGGTGTGGACGTGGTTGAAGTTCCCGGCACCGCCATCATGGCGACTTCTCTGAAGGACACCTCCACCGTGGAGAACCTGGGCGAGATCGCCGGCGAGACCTACGGCAACCTGGGCTACCTGAGCGTGGCCGACTGGATGCCCGCCGATCTGATCCACAAGTAATCAGAGCGGCCCCATTCCGGCTTTACTGAAAACGAGGGGGTCGGAGCGCTGGCTCCGATCCCCTTTCTTCCATCATCCTGCCCCGTTCCCGGGGATCAAAGGAGAATCGACGTATGGAAAAGATCAGACTCGGAACCCGGAACGTCTCCATCGAGTTTCCGGGCGTCAAGGCCCTGACGGATGTGAATTTTGAGGTGACCACGGGCGAAATCCATGCGCTGGTGGGCGCCAACGGCGCCGGAAAATCCACCCTGATGAAGGTGCTGGCCGGCGCGAATCCGGATTATACCGGAGAGGTTTATCTGAATGATAAGGTCGTGGACCTGCGCAGCACGCTGGCTGCGAAAAAGCTGGGCATCCAAATCGTATATCAGGAAGTGGATATGGCGCTGATCCCCACCCTTTCCGTGGCGGAGAACGTCCTCCTGAATGACACCGTCATGAACGGCCGGTATTTCATGAACTGGAGGAAGCTTTACAAAGAGGCGGAAAAGGTGCTCCAGCGTCTGAATATTCAGGTCGATACGCATACATTGGTCCAGAATCTTTCCCTGGCGCAGAAGCAGATGGTGCTGATCGCCCGGGCCATCGTCAACGAATGCAATTTCCTGATTCTGGACGAGCCCACCGCCCCGCTGTCGGATACGGAAACGGAGGAGCTTTTCTCCCTGGTCAAGCATCTCCAGGCGACGGAAAACATCGCCATCATCTTTATCTCGCACCGGATTAACGAAATTATCCGGATCTGCGAGCGCTATACCGTCATGCGCAACGGCATGGTGGTGGATACCACGGAAATCACCCCCCAGACCACGACCAAGGAAATCGTGGACAAGATGCTGGGCCGCTCCTTCGAGGAAAACTTCCCCAAGGAGGTGGCGCAAATCGGCGAGGATCTCTTTACCGTCCAGCACCTCTCCGGCGCGGACGGAAAGGTCAACGACGTTTCCTTCCACGTCCGCCGCGGCGAAATCGTCGGCATCGCCGGGCTGGTGGGCGCCGGAAAATCCGAGCTGTGCAAAACCATTTTCGGCGCTTACGAGAAAACCGGCGGCGTGGTCAAAATGGCCGGGCAGGAGCTGAAGATCAAAAACCCCTCCCAGGCGCTGAAAAACCGCATCGCCCTGGTGCCGGAGGAGAGGCGCAAGGAAGGCGTCCTGGTCAACGAGACGGTCAGCTTCAACGTCACCGCCGCCTCCCTGGACAAATACTGCAGGGCGTCCTTCCTGAACAAGCGGAAAATTGATCAGGCCGGCGAGGAATACGTGGAAAAGCTGGGCATCAAAACCCCCTCCGTCCGCCAGCTGGTCCGGAACCTCTCCGGCGGCAACCAGCAGAAGGTGGCCGTCGCCAAATGGATGGCCGCGGACT
>CAMOGC010000044.1 GCA_946613955.1 uncultured Clostridia bacterium | reverse complement strand
ATTCTCCCTTCACCGGCACATATCCCGCCTGGGCGACGCACTTCTGCCCCTCTTCGGAAACGAGCCATTCGGCGAACCGGGCGGCGTTCTCGTTGCCCTTCTCGTAAACCGCGTAGTAATTCACCGTATAGGGATACGCGCCGGACCGCAGGTTTTCGGGTGTCGGCTCGACGCCGTTGACCGCCAGCACGCGGATCGCCCCGCTGCGATACAACCCTTCCACATAGTACAGATAGGAGTAGCCGATCGCCTCCCGGCTGTTGGGATAGCTGCCGATCTGGGCGATCAGATCCGACATGCCGTCGGAGATGTACTGAGGCTCCGCCGCGGTGATCCGCAGTCCCTTCATCACCATCTCCTCCATGGCCGTCTGGCTGCCGCTGCCGTGGGGCCGCTGATAGGCCGCGATCATCGCGTTTTCCTCGCCGCCCACATCCCTCCATGCGCGGATGGCGCCGGTATAGATCTTCTGGATTTCCTCCTCCCGCAGCCCTTTGACCGGGTTTTCGCTGTTGACCAGGAAGACGAACGCGTCGTAGCAGAAGGGAACCATCACCAGCTCCTTCCCCGCCGCTTCGGCCGCCGCCCGCTCATCGGCGTTCGGCCCCGTACCCAGCACCAGGTCGATCGGGTGTGTGTCGTCCATCATGACGGACTCGGATCGGATTGTCACCGTGGGATTGGCCTCTCCCCGGGTCAGCCGGTCATAGGCGTTGGGCGTGGTGGAAAAGCTGACGAAGCCGTTCAGGTCCTCGTCCGGCAGATCCAGCCACTGCCGGCCCAGCTCCATCGCCAGCGGAACGCAGACCGTGCTCCCGTCCATGGAAGGATACGTGCCCCACCCGCGGATGGAAACTCCCGTGTTTCCCAAAGGGGAAGCCTCCCCCAGCTGGAAGGCGGAGGGATCGGTCACGATCCGCTGCCAGCCCTCCGGCCGCGCCAGGCTCTGGTTGATCTGGGACCAGGAGCCGGTCTGCGTCTCCTCGTCCGTGTCATTTTCTCCCTCCGCCAGCGCGGCGCCCATCGTCATCAAAAGCATCATCAGGCTCATCAGCCCCGCCAGCATTCTTCTCTTTTTCATTTTTCTACTCTCCTCTCCGTTCTTCCGTCCATACCGTCTTGTCTGTTTTCAATTGACTAAAGCGGCGTTCAGGCGCGGACGGATCCTCCCCGAAGGTTGCGGCGGTTCCCGCCCATTTTTTCGGTTCTCGCCGCGCTCCGGCTTATTCCGCCGTTTCCTCCGCGATCCGGAAGGCCTTCGCCTCCACCCATCCGGCGGTGGTCGCCGTCCGGATCCGGATCCAGCCGTCCTTTTCTTCCAGCTTCTCCGCCTGCTCCCCGGTAAAATGATGTCCGACGGCGGTCCCGCCCGGCGCGTCCAGCACCGGGATCGGCTCAAGGCTGCCTTCCGAAACAAGCACGCCCATTGTCCGTCCGTCCCCCGTCTTTTCCCGCAGGAGGCGCACATCCCGGATCATCACGACGATGGCTTCCGTATCCAGATCTGCGTTCGGATCCGTTTCATCCACCCGCAGCGGCCAAAGATCCACCGTTTCCATCAGGGGCATTCCGTAAAAGCTCGCCTGATAATCCGTCCATTCGCCGGGCACCGGTTTTCCGTTCTCGTCCAGGAGGCCGGCGTCAAAGGCGGCTCCCTTCGGCTCAAAAAGCGGATTCATGGCCAGATACGTGATGTGATCCGGATCCGCCCAGAACTTCTTCAAATAGTCCCATCCGATCGTGAACGCCGCCCGTCCCTGCTGCATTTCCCATACGTCCACCGCCGTTCCGGCCGGCAGGGTTTTAACCGGTTCCCGATCCCCGGGATTGCTGTAAACCGGAACCTCTCCCGTCCCGTCCGCCGTATCCAGCCGGGCCGGTCGTGTCTCGCCGATTTTTCCTCTTTCGCTCTTTTCCGCCGGCGCCGCCAGGGTTTCCCCGTTTTCGCCCACGAAATGGGTAAAGTCGTCCGGATCGATCCAGTCGACCAGCTTCCCTCCCATTCCCTCCGGCGCGGAAAGCCGCTCCAGGCTGATGCAGTAGGCCGTGGCGCTGGGGGCCATTTCCTTTACCGTCAGCGGCACCGTCAGGCTCAGCAGCTCCCCGCATTCCCGGAAGGCGTAGGCGCCGATCTTTTTCAGCCCCACCGGCAGGGAAATGGATTTCAGCGGCAGCGGGTTATACGACAGGCCGAAAGCGTACGGACCGATCTCCTCCGTCCCCTTCGGAACATTGTAATGGGTTTCCTTTTTGCCCGCCGGATAGGCGATCAGCGTCTTGCCGTCGGCGCTGAAAAGCACCCCGTCGACGCTGCGGTACTTTGGATTGCCCTCCTCCACCTCGATCCACTCGACGGTCGTTCCGCTCTGGGGCATGCGGAATTCTCCCCGGAAGCCCTTCGGGATCACGATCCGGCCGATATAGCAGTCCGTAAAGGCGTTCGCCTCCAGGCGCAAAAGCCTCTCCGGCAGCCGGATCTCCTCCGCCGAATCCCGGTCATAGCTATACTCCGAAATCACCTTCTGGGTCGGCGTAATCTCGATGATTTCTCCCGAGCCAAAGGCCGCAGCCATCGTCATCAGGGCAAGAACCATCGCCGAAACGATGCTGATTCCCTTTCTCATAAATTGCCTCCTCCGCTTGTCCCGCGCGCTCTCCTCCGGCCATTCCGCCGGGAGGCATCGCGCTCTGACCGTTGATACGCTGGATCCAGGGGCCGTGTCCATGCTGTTTTCGTTTTCGATCGTTTTTCTTTCCGTCACGGCCCTGTTTTCAGGCCCGCGGCGACATTTTAAACCCGGTTCCGACAAACTGGGCGATGTCCCTTCCCGTGTCGTCCGTAACGTTTACGTTGATGACCATGGAGGTCCGCCCGTTCTTGCGGCATTCCGCCCGGGCGATCAGCTTCTTCCCCTTCGGGGCGTTCAGATAGTTGATGGAAACCTGCTGGGCCACCGTGGGCTCGTGAATCTGGTTGGCCAGGGCGGCGAAGGCCAGATCCGCCAGGGTAAAAATCGCCCCGCCCATGACGCCGCCATAAGCGTTCCGATGCCTTTCTCCCAGCTCGACCGCCGCGACGCTGTATTCCTCTGTCAGTTCTTCCAGCACGATGCCCGCCTCGTAGGCAAACCGATCCTGCTGAAAATACGTCCGTGCCTCTTCGATTCCGTGAAAGGAAGCCATTGTTTTCATCTCCCCTTGTTCTTTCCCGTTCGTGTCCTTTTTATGATTCGGGCCTCAAAAGGAATTCTTTTACGCTTTACTCGTTGCTGAAAGCCCTGTACACCAGCGATCCCCGTAACGGTTCTTCACCAAAATGGGCTTTTGACGCCTGCTTCATCTTATCATTCTCCGGTAAAAAAGGCAATCCGGCGGAAAGGTCCTCCGCCGCCAAAAAACGCTGCCCGGAATCAGAAAACCGTCTCGCCCCTTCGGCCGCCCGCGCGCTCCCGTCCGGCCTCATTTTTTTCTTGCCCGCAGACCCGGCTTATGGTATTCTATGCGGGATGAACCGGGCGGCGCCGCGCCGTCCCCGGATTCCATTCCATATACAGAAAGTCGTGAGCGAATATGAAAGGTTCTGCCTCAAACCATAAGCTGACGGAGCACCTCTCTCCCCTGGCCGCCTGGGCCTTTGCCCTGGGGACGGCCGTGGGCTGGGGTTCCCTGGTCGTAACCGGCAATACCTATCTGGCCCAGGCCGGCCCCTGGGGCAGCATCCTGGGGCTGGTGATCGGCGCCGCCATCATGATCCTCATCAGCCGGAACTACGCCTACCTGATGCAGATCTATCCCGAATCCGGCGGCGCCTACGCCTACAGCCGTGAAACCTTCAGCCATGACCACGGTTTTCTCGTTGGGTGGTTCCTGACCATTACTTACCTGGCCGTCCTCTGGGCAAACGCCACGTCCCTTCCCCTCTTCGCCCGGAACTTTATCGGCCCGGTGTTCCAGTTCGTCCCGCTCTATACGGTCTTCGGCTACGATGTCTATCTGGGCGAAATCCTGCTGACCTTCGCCGCCATCCTCCTGACAGCGCTCCTCTGTACCCGCAGCCGGAAGCTGCCGGTAGCGCTGATGATCGTGATGGCCTGCGTCTTCTCCCTGGGAATCCTGGCCGTCTTCCTGGCGGCCGTGACGGGGCACGGAAACCCCGGCGCCATCTCCCCCGCCTTCCTGGAGGACACCTCCGCCCTTTCCCAGGTCATCCGTATCGCGGTCATCTCCCCCTGGGCCTTCATCGGCTTCGAAAGCATTTCGCACTATACGCCGGAATTCTCCTTCAAAGGGAAGAAAATCTTCCGGGTGCTGGTGCTTTCCGTGATCTCCGCCACCGTGCTGTATATCATGGTTACCTTCCTTTCCGTGACGGCCTATCCCGATCGCTATGATTCCTGGCTGGCCTATATCCGGGACCACGGCAACCTCTCCGGGCTGGAAGCCTTCCCCGGTTTCTACGCCGCCCATCACTACATGGGCAGCGCCGGCGTGGGCCTGCTGATGGCGGCCCTTCTCGCCCTGGTCATCTCCAGCCTGATCGGAAACACCATGGCCCTCAGCCGCCTCTTCCTCGCCCTGGGGAAGGACGAGATTCTGCCGAAAAAATACAGGGAGGTCAACGCCAAGGGCCAGCCCGCCAACGCGATCTGGCTCATCGCCCTCCTCTCCCTGCCCATCCCCTTTGTGGGGCGCACGGCCATCGGCTGGATCGTGGATGTGACGACCATCGGGGCGACCCTGATTTACGGCTTTGTTTCCGCCGCCGCCTGGAAAACCGCCCGGCTCCGCCGGGATCGGGTTGAAAAGATCACCGGCGCGGCGGGCCTGCTCCTGATGCTGGGCTTCGGGGCCTATCTGCTGCTGCCCAGCCTTGTTTCCCACAGCGGCATCGAGCGGGAAACCTTCTTCCTCTTCGTCGTCTGGACGCTGCTGGGCTTCCTTTTCTTCCGCAACATCATCCGCCGGGATCAGGGCAGGCGCTTCGGCAAATCCCTCGTCGTCTGGGTTTCCCTGGTCAGCCTGGTGCTCTTTATCTCCGTCATCTGGATGCGCCAGTCCATGATCAGCGCCAATGAGCGGATGATCGCGGATGTCGAGACCTATTATCAGCAGACCGACGACGGCAGCGGCCAGCGGCTCCGGGATGAGGCCTTCTTCATGCAGGAGATGGAGAAGCTGGAGGCCTCGAATATCCGGACCATGCTGGTGGCCCTGGGGCTGTTCAGCTTCGCGCTTTTCATCATGCTGAGCAATCACCATACCATGACGCGCCGCTCCCTCGAGCATGAGGCCATCGCCAATATCGACCCGATGACCGGTACCAAAAGCAAGCACGCCTACCTGGTTCGGGAAAAGGAGCTGAACGCCGCCATCGAGGAAAAGGCGGAGCTGGCCTTCGCCGTCGCCGTCTGCGATGTCAACGGGCTGAAGCGCATCAACGATACCCAGGGCCACAAGGCCGGGGACGAATACATCTGCGCGGCCAGCCGCATGGTCTGCGAAATCTTTACCCACAGCCCCGTCTACCGCATCGGCGGCGATGAGTTTATCGTCATCATGACCGGCCGGGATTACGACAACCGGGAGGAGCTCATGCGCATGCTCCACGATCTGTCCGTCGTCCATATCGGCGTCGGCGGCGTGGTGGTTTCCGGCGGCCTGGCGGTCTACCTTCCGGAGGAGGACACCTGCTATCACGATGTCTTCCAGCGGGCGGATCAGCAGATGTATGAGGAAAAGAAGCTCCTCAAGGGGCTGGGCTCCGTCAGCCGGGAGGAGGAGCCGCAGCTGCCCGAGGAGGAGGAGCCGGCCGTCCTCCATGTGCGCAAGCGCGTCATGGTCGTGGAGGATTCCGAGGTTAATCAGCAGATGCTCTCCGCCATTCTCGAGAAGGATTACGACGTCCTCCCCGCCTCCGACGGTCTGGAGGCGCTCGATATTCTGCAGCAGGAGCAGAACCGGGTCGACGTCATGCTCCTGGATCTCCAGATGCCCCGCATGGACGGGCGGACCCTGCTGATGCGCATGCGGGCGGATCCGGATCTGCGGGCCATTCCCGTCATCGTCGTGACCGGAGACGAGCAGGCGGAGGTGGAGTGCCTGCGCATGGGCGCCATCGACTTCCTGCCCAAGCCTTACCCGACGCCGGAAATCATCCATGCCCGGGTCAGCAAGTGTATCGAGCTGTCCGAAACCCGCGCCATCATTCAGTCCACCGAGCGGGATCCGCTGACCGGCCTGTACAACCTGGAATTCTTCAACCGCTACGTGGATCTGTATGACAAGCATTACGCCGATATGCCCATGGACGCCGTCTTCCTGGATGTCAACCGCTTCCATATGATTAACGAGCGCTACGGCCGGGAATACGCCGATGGCGTGCTCCGCCGCCTGGGTGTCCGGCTCCGGAAGCTGTCCCGGGAAATCGGCGGCGTCAGCGCCCACCAGAGCGCCGATGCCTTCCTGCTCTACTGCCCCCATCGGGATGATTATCCCGCCCTGCTTTCCCGCCTGTCCGAGGGCCTCTCGGGCGAGCCGGACGCCGGCGACCGGGTGCGCCTGCGCATGGGTGTCTACGCGAACGTGGATAAATCCCTGGATATCGACCGCCGGTTCGACCGGGCCAAGATGGCCGCTGATGCCATTCGGGACAGCCAGGTTCGCTCCATCGGCAACTATGACGATGAAATGCATCAGTCCTCTCTCCTGCGGGACCGGCTCCTGGAGGACTTCCGTCCCTCCCTGGAGCAGCGGCGCTTCCAGGTCTTCTATCAGCCCAAGTTCGACATCCGGCCGGATCGTCCGGTGCTGGCCAGCGCCGAGGCGCTGGTTCGGTGGAACCACCCCGAGATGGGCATGGTGCAGCCCAGCCGCTTCATCCCCCTGCTGGAGGAAAGCGGCCTGATCTCCGAGCTGGATCGTTTCGTCTGGGAGGAGGCTGCGGATCACATTGCCGATTGGAAGAAGCGCTTTGGCGTGACCCTCAATGTTTCCGTCAATGTATCCCGGGTCGATATGCTCTCTCCGGATCTGCCGGAGGTGCTGAAGGGGATCGTGGATTCCCGCGGTCTTTCCCCCAGGGATCTGATTCTGGAAATCACGGAATCGGCCTATACCGGGAATTCCGATCACGTGATCGCCATGGTGCGTGAGCTGCGCGGCGAAAAATACGGCTTCCGGGTGGAAATGGATGATTTCGGTACCGGCTATTCCTCCCTGGGTATGCTGACCAACCTGCCCATCGACGCGCTGAAGCTGGATATGACCTTCGTCCGCTCCGCCTTCGGGGAAACCCGGGATCTGCGCATGATCAAGCTCATCCTCGAAATCGCCGATCACCTGCAGGTGCCCGTCATCGCCGAGGGCGTCGAAACGGAGGAGCAGCTCCAGAGCCTTCGCAGCCTGGGCTGCCATTACGTCCAGGGCTATTACTTCTCCAAGCCCGTCCCCCCGAAGGAGTTCGAGCGTTTCCTGCAGGCTTAATCCTACGCGCCCTGCCGTCCTTTCGGTCCAGGGCGTTTTTCGCCCCTTTCCGTCCCTGACGAAGTCGGGAGCTTCCCCCGTCCCCTGCCTGTTCACCCGACGGGCCCGGGAAAATCCTTTCAGAAAGCGAGTCGATCCCCATGATACTGTTTTCGGTCTTTGCCGGGCTCCTCTGCCTGCTGATGCTCGCCGCGCTGGAGCTGAACAAAAATGCCCTCTGGGGGCTGCTCCTCTTCGCGGCGCTGACGGTCGTCTTTTTCTTCGTTTACGCGCGCTTTCTCCATGGCGGGGGTGCCCTGGGGAAGGTGCTGGGCTGGCTTTGCTGGCTGGGCTGCTTCGCGGCGGTCTTCTTCCTCTCCTGGCCTCCGACCCGGCCCGTTCCCGCCTGGGACGGTGACGCGCCCCTCCGCTCGGAGGTCGTCTCCCTGAAGGATGGGGACGTGCGGGGCGTGGTGATCATGGACGGCGCCGTGGAGCTCTACGCCGGCATTCCCTATGCCGCGCCCCCCGTCGGGAATCTTCGCTGGGCGGAGCCCGCCCCTGTGAAGCCCTGGGCGGGCGTCCTGGAGGCGGATCACTTCGCCCCCATGAGCATGCAGCCCGTCAGCCTGCCCATCGTGGACAGCCTGACCCAGATCATCGGCTATCATGATTATCGGGTTGATCTGAAAAACCGGTACGTACCCCCCGTTTCGGAGGACTCCCTTTATGTTAACGTCTGGAAGCCCGCCGGCGCGGCGGAAAAGCTCCCCGTGCTGGTCTTCATCCACGGCGGCTCCCTGAAAACCGGCCAGCCCTGGTATAACGACTATGCCGGAAAGGGCCTGGCCGCGGCGGAAAACGTGGTGGTCGTCAATATGGGATATCGCCTGGGCGTTTTCGGCTATTATGCCGATGAGGAGCTGGCGGCCGAATCGCCCAACGGAACCACCGGCAATTACGGTCTCCTGGATCAGATTCAGGCCCTGCGGTGGGTGCGGGAAAACATCGCCTTCTTCGGCGGGGATCCGGAGAACGTGACCCTGGCGGGGGAAAGCGCGGGCAGCGCCTCCGTCTCCGCCCTGTGCACCTCTCCCCTGGCCCGGGGGCTATTCCGCCGGGTGCTGCTGGAAAGCTCCACCGTCGCCTCCGCCCAGCCGCCCCATTCCTTCCGCCTGCTGCCGGAAGCCCTGTCCTCCGGCGCGGATCTGAAAAAGCGCCATCATGCCGCGAGCGTCGCGGATCTGCGGGCTCTGAAGGCCGAGGCGCTGGTGGGAGAGGCTGAAACCCAGCATCATATTACCGTGGATGGCTACGCCCTCGCGGAGCTGCCCATGGCGTCCTATCGGAAGGGAATCCATAACGAGGAGGCCGTCCTCCACGGCTATAATTCGGAGGAAAGCGGGCCCTTCATCCTCTTCTCCCGTGCGAATCTGAAAAACTATGAGGAAAAGGTTCGGGGCTATTTCAAGTCCTACGCCGACGAGGTGCTGGCCCTCTATTCCCCCTCCACCGACGCGGAGGCGGATCAGTTCTGGGCCGCCGTCTATGGCGCGGTCTTCTTCAATTATCCCCATTACTGCCTGAACCGGCTGGAAAACGAATGCGGCGTGCCGGTTTACGAATACTTCTTCTCCCGGAAAAACGGCCGCCTCGGCCCCTGGCACAGCGGGGAGATGATCTATTTCTACGGCAATCTGCCGGAGCGCTCCTCCCTCTTTACCGAGGAGGATCACCGGCTTTCCCGCGTCGTCATGGATTATATCGGCCGCTTCTGCCGCACCGGCGATCCCAACGGCGAGGGCCTGCCCCTCTGGGAGCCCAACACGACAAACCGGCGCCTCCTGACCCTGGACGGCGAAGTCCGCATGGAGGACGAGCGCTTCCTGCCCCTCTACGACATTCTCGATCGCATGACCGGCTGGACCGCCCCCGGCGGCGTCTGAGCCGTATAAACAATGTCAAAAAGCCCGCCTCTCATGAGGCGGGTGTTCTTATGCTTCCAGCCGTTCCGGCATCCTCTTACCTCCCCGCGTGCAGCGGATCCTCGGAGGCCTCAGCCATCAAAAGCCGAAGGTACTGGCCGAAGGACGCCTCCGGCCGTTTTTCCCAGAGCAGGAACGCCGGATCCCGGCTCCAGGATTCGTCCCCCTTCCGCAGGTTTCCGGAAAAGGAGGCCGCGTGGAACCGGGCGGCAAAATCCGCCATCGCGTCCAGCTCTTCCTCCGTTCCGTCCGAAAGGGAGGCCCGAACCTTGTCCCGGGCGATGCCGGTAAACCATTCCCGGCTGAAGTCCTGAAAACCCTCGGGAAGGTATTCGTTTTTCAGCTCCCGGGCCTCATACCGCCATTCCCCGTCCGCGTCTGCGGTCAGGATGGCGTACCGATGGGGCCAGCTGCAGAAGGCGCCCAGGGCCGCGTCGGTCAGCCCATCCTCCCGGGCGATATGCTGCATGTGGATATGGCCGCAAAGGTTGATCTCCACGCCGTATCGTCGGGCCAGGGCGGCCATTTTTTCGTTTCCGGACATAACGAAGCTCTCCGGGGAAAAGCTGGAATGCGGCAGCAGGTTATGGTGGCTGGCGGTGATAACCATTTTCTTTTCCCCCTCGGCCCGGGCCAGCACCTCCTCCAGCCAGGCGGCGTGGGCGTCGGTAAAGATCCCCTCGGTGCGGCCCACGTCCCGATAGAGGGAGACGTCCGTCATGGCCACCCAAAGGTCGTCGCCGACCGGGACGGCATAGGAAAACCCGGTCTCTCCGCTTTTCGGATAGTCACCCATGAAGTCCCCATAAATGGAAGCGAAATCCTCCGGCGTTACGCCCTCCGTTCCGTAGACCAGCCCCTCGGCGA
>CAMOGC010000043.1 GCA_946613955.1 uncultured Clostridia bacterium | reverse complement strand
CGGCTGGCCTCCTCCAGGGAGGGGTCCATTTTTTCCATGGCGCGGCTGATGGTGATAAAGGCATAGGGGTAATAGAAGGAGGTCAGCACCCAGATCATGCCGCCCAGGGTATAGATATCCAGCGGCCCCTGGGTTGCGCTCAGCCCCAGCACCGTCCGCAGCGCCTTATTCACCACGCCCACGTTCGGATTCAGAAGCCGCATCCACGCCATGGCGCCCACGTAGGGCGGAACCATATAGGTGGTCACAAAGAGAAAGCGGAAAATGTTCTTGCCGTAAAGGTTCGTCCGCCCCACCAGCCAGGCCAGGGGGAAGGCGATCAGCGTACCCAGAATCATCGTGGCGAAGGACGCGATCAGGGTGTTTTTCAGCGCCCCCAGGTTGGCGGGATTGGTATACAGGCTCCGCATGATATCCAGGGAAAAGCCCTTTTCCGAGACAAAGGCGTTCCGGATCAGGGTAAAGGAGGGCAGCACCTGGAAAACCAGCAGGAAGTCCAGAATCAGGATCATCAGGATCCATTTCGCGTTCAGCCCCCAGTCTCCCTGGCTGCGCATCAGGAAGAACAGCAGCACCGCGTTGATCATCAGCAGCGCGCCGATCAGGATCGCCGTCCGGCTGTGGCTGACCAGCATGGACCAGAACCATCCGCCCTCGCCCCGGGCGATCATGCCATAGGCGGAGAGCCGCTGTTCCTTGCCCCGGACGGCTTTTTTCAGCGCGTCCGCGTGTTCGCTGACCTTTCCCTCCGCCGAGCCGCCGCTGACGAAGAAGGCCTGGATCAGCAGCCCCTGCCGCTCCGCTCCCTTTTTCTCCCCGACGGCCTTCGCCGCCGCGGCGGGAACCTCCGCCTCTTCCTTCAGGGCGCAGCGCAGCAGCGCCGCCCGGAAGGCCGGCGCCGCGTCCTCGGAAACGGCGATAATCTCCTTCCGGCTGCTCAGGGCGATCTTCGGCCCGTCCACCAGCCAGGTGGCATACAGCATCCGCCAGGTCACTTCCTCGCGGCGGCCTCCCGCCTGCTCCAGGAGGGCGGCGGCCTCTTCCCCGCCGCCGGCTTTCATCTCGTCCCATTTCGCCATCGCCAGCGTCCGGGCCGTTTCCTCCAGGGCCGCCCGCTCCTCCGCCTCCAGGCCGGAGAGCGTCGGAAGGATCACCTGCTCCCAGTTTTCGCCCACGTCCCCGGACAGGGTGTGGATCAGCTGATAGCCCTTTTCCGATCCGCTGGAGGACTGGATGCCGGATCGGGCATAGGCTTCCTGGCCCCGCAGGGCCGCCAGGATCAGCGCGGCTCCCAGTAAAAACAAGACGGACAGCACGGCCGTCATGATCCGTGCTGCCCCGCGCCGTCCCGTTTCCGGTTTTTCTACGGCATGATTCATCTTATCGTGTCACCTTTTCCGTCCACATCGCGTTGATGGCGTTGCGCTCCCGGTAAGCCCGGGCCCAGTCGACCCCCAGATCCTTCTTGATCAGGCTGTCGGTGGAAACGCTCTTGTAGGGAATCTCGTCAAAATCCTTCAGAACGGAATGCATGTAGCCCTTCACGATCATCCGCTGGCCGGCCTCGCTCAGGAACCACTGGGCCACCGCCTCCGCCGCCTCGGAATTGACGTTCTTGGAATAGTCGTCCTTCACGATCATGACCGTCGAGGGGATCAGCACCACGCCGTCCTCGGGGTAGATCACCTGCAGGTTGGTCACCTCGTGTCCGCGGTTCGCCTCGTCCTCCATGTATTTGAGGATGGACTCCTCCAGGATCATGATGACGGCGCATTCCCCGCTCTGCAGCTTTTCGATCGCCGTGGAGCCGGATTCCCGCATCACGTTGTTCTCCCCGAGCTTTTCCAGATACTCCTCGCCGTATTTCCCCAGCAGGGAAACCACCGCCGCGTAGGAGGTACCGCTGGTGGCGGGATCGCCCATGCTGATATAGCCCTTCAGCGCGGGATCATAGGCGAAATCGTGGAAGGTTTTCGGAATCGTGATCCCCTTGGCCGCGAATTCTTCCACCTTCTCCGGGTTATAGGCCAGCACCATGTTGCAGACGCGGACCGGATACCAGTAGCCTTCCTCGTCATAGGGGAAGCGGAGCTTGTCCGCCGCGCCCTCAAAGGTGAAGGGGTGCAGATAGCCGTATTCCTTCATTTCCAGGGAGAAGGAAGGCTCCGCCACCATGAACATGTCGCAGCCCAGCGCGTGGTCATGGGTTTCCGTCATCTCGCCCCGGATCCGCTCGATCATCTTGCCGGTTCCCTCATAGAAGAAGAAATGCCCGTCGTTCCCGGGGGTCAGGTTCGGGAATTCCTCCTTCAGGGCCTCGTTCATCATGTCCAGAATCGCCGGATACATGGAAGAATAAATGACCAGCTCGCCTTCCACGTCCTCATTAACCGCCAGCGCCCCGCCGAAGGCGGACAGCGCCATCATCAGGCAAAGCAACCAGGCCAATCCTTTTTTCACAAAAACACCCTCCTTTGCTCATTAAAACCGGGTTTTCGCCGGAATTATAGCACATTTTTCCGAAAGAATACACCCTGAATTTCCGTTCAGCCGCCCCGGAGCCAGTTCTGCGGGAAGCGTCGCCGCCTCAGATTTCCTCGATATGGGACACATAATCCAGCGTGGCCAGGGCGTCGATAATCTCCTTATGGGTTTTGAACTGCTTCAGTTCCTTTTTCCGGATGGAGATGGCGATGGAATAAACGCTCAGGCCGGAATTGACGTAGGCCGGGTTGGTCTCGATGTCGTCGATGACCATCCCCAGTTCCCGGATCGTGGCCATAAAGTCCTGCAGATGATGGCTGCTGGTCAGTTCCAGATGGATCTCGAAATGGTTGGACCGGTCCTTAAGATGATTCTCCAGCCCCGGCAGCAGGCTCAGGCTGCAAAGCATCACCGCCGCGGCCACCGCCGTCAGCGTATACAGCCCCGCCCCGATCGCCACCCCCAGGAAGCAGCAGACCAGAAGCCCCGCCGAGGTGGTGATGCCCTTGATCTGGTTCCGGGAGGAGATGAAGAGCGAATTGGTGGCGATCATCGTCGTGGAAATCACCGCGGCGACGCTGAGCAGGAAAAGCCCCGCCCCCAGCCGGGAAAACAGCCAGATGTCCAGCATCATGGCGATGGTTCCGCCCAGGGAAACCAGCATAAACGTTCGCAGCCCCGCCGAATGCCGCTTGCTGGATCGCTCCGTTCCGATCACGGCGGACAGAAGCGCGGAGCAGAGGACCCGCAGCAGGATGGAGCCGAAATTGATCTCCGCGGCCCAGCCGCCGATCAGACGGACGATCGGATCAACGTATGTCATCTGAAATACCTCCCTCCCTTGAAGCGCCTTCCCCGCCGAGGGGGCTCGGCGTTCCACATCTGGTCGTAATGCCGGACGGCCTCCTCGGTAAACACCCGTTCCTCCTCGTTGGTTTCCCTCCGCCGCGCCAGCTCCAGCTGAATGGCGTTGACCCGCTCGATCAGCTTCTCGGCTTCCGTCTTCGGCCGGCCCCCCTCGTCGGTTTCGGCGACGGGGACGATCTCCTCCAGCTTCGTGGAATAGGAACCGGAAAGATACAGGCTCAGCTTGGCCAGCCCCGGGCCGGCCAGCTCGTAGAGAATACTGGAGGCCAGGATGATCGTCTGCAGCGCGCGTCCCGCGTCCCCGCCCAGGGTACGCGCGCCCATCGCCGCCAGCCCGATGGCGACCCCCGCCTGGGGAACCAGCGCCAGCCCGAGATAGTCCCGCACCTTCCGATCCTTCCCCACCAGGGCGCATCCCACGAAGGCGCCGGCGTATTTGCCCACGATCCGGACGATGAAGTAAACGATGCCCACCAGCAGCAGCGGCGAAGCCCCGACGGATCCGCTGGCCCCAACCGAGGCCAGATCAAAGCTCATCCCGGAACGGACAAAGAACATCAGCAGGATCGGCGGGGCAAAATAGGCCAGCTGGCGAAACAGCCGCTCGTCCTCGGTCATGTTGATATAAACCGTGCTCATGGCCATGCAGCCCAGCAGGGGGCTGACCCCGAGAAGCGCGCAGATCCCGCAGAAGGCGAACATCATCGCGACGGAGATGATCAGCCGGTTGTCGCTGGAGGAGCGGTTGGCCAGCGCCCATTTCAGAAAAAGCCCGAAAAGCCCGCCCAGCGCCAGCACCCCCAGGTTGGACAGGATCGGGGTCATCAGCGTGGAGATGGAAAAACCCGCGCCGCTGTAACTGGAAATGGCCACGGCGATGGCGGCCGAAAAGGCCACCAGCCCCACGATGTCGTCAAAGGCCACCACCTGCAGCAGGGTGTCCACAAAATCCCCCTTCGCCCCGGTCTGCCGGATGGTCATCATGGTCGAGGCCGGCGCCGTCGCCGCGGCCAGGGAAGCCAGCACGGCGGAGAAGGCCAGATCCAATCCCAGGAAGAAATACACCGCGGCAAACACCAGCAGGGACGCCAGCAGCGACTCGAAGACCGTGATCACGATCACCTTCGGGCCGTTTTTCTTCAGCGCCGGAAGGCGGAAAAACTCCCCCGTGCTGAAGGCGATGAAGGACAGGGCAATATCCGGCAGGAAATCCGTCCGCGCGATAAAGCCGGCGGGAATCATATTCAGGCAGAAGGGCCCGATCAGAATGCCCGCCAGGATGTATCCGGTCACGTTCGGCAGGCGCAGTCTTTTGGTGATCCGGGTGGCCAGGAACCCCGCCAGCAGCATGATTGCCATGGAAACAATCACCGTGGAAGCGGTCGGTTCCGCGTTTTCCCGTACCCAGGGGAACATCAATACCGCCTCCTTTCCGAAGCCTGTTTCTTTGGGAATCTTCATTATATCACCCCCCTGCCCACCGGTCAAACGGGCCACCCCCTTTCCCCCGGCCCCTTTCTATGGTATAATGGCTCCCGTTCGCCCTCCTTCCGGGGAGGAACCAGAAAACGAAAGGACGCTAAAAACCATGAATCAAAAAGACCTGGCGGAACTGAAGCGCCGGCTGAATCCCGAAAAGCGCAATCCTTCCATCATCCGGGGCTGCTATGTCGACCATGTCGGCAACCCCATTACCAGCTTTGAGCTGAACGTCGGCACGCTGTATGAGCAGGAAAACGAAAAATACATGTCCCTTTTCAAGAAGGTGCTCTCCGGCCAGATCGGCCAGAGCCTGATTCCCATCGGTATCGAAGCGGACAACGCCTCCTACGGGACGATCCTGCGGGCCCGCGACAGCGCGCTGAAGGACGAGGAGGCGGTGGAAGCCCTCCTGTCCCGCCTGATCGCCGGCCTGCGCGCCGAGCATCCGGACACCCAGTCCGTCGAGGAGGCCCAGAAGGCGGACAACTGGCTGGTGCTCATGATGCACGATACCATGGATGTGCGCCGCAGAAACCGCCGGGACGAAATCGACTACGAAAACTCCGACGGCTCCTTCAGCTATATCCTCTGCGCCATCTGCCCGGTCAAGCAGGATAAACCCGCCCTCCGGTACGACCCCACCGACAGCGTTTTCCGCGAGCGCGGGGCCGAATGGCTGGCCGGCGCGCCGGTCACGGGCTTCCTCTTTCCCCTCTACGAAGGCGGCGCGGCGGACGTGAACACGATTCTCTTCTTTACCCGGGACCAGAAGGACGCCCACGAGAAGTTCCTGGAGGCGGCCTTCCAGCTGCAGGCGGTCATGCCCGCGGCCGAGCAGACCGATCAGTTCCAGACCGTGCTGGCCCAGACCCTCGGCTCCGACTGCTCCCTGGAGGTCGTGCAGGACATGCACGGGGCGGTCTCCGAAATGATCGCCGGCCAGGAGAAGGACGACGATCCCCTGATGCTCTCGAAGCAGGACGTCTCCCGGATGCTGACGGACAGCGGCGTCCCCGCCGAGAAGGTGGAGGCCTTCGAAGCCGGATACGATCAGGTTTTCGGCGCCGGCGCGGTGCTCCCCGCGGTCAACGTGGTAACGCCGAAACAGTTCAAGGTGGACCTCCCCAGCGTATCCATCAAGGTGGATCCGGAGCAGGCGGACCTGCTGGAAACCCGAACCATCGACGGCCGCAGCTATTTGCTGATTCCCATCGACGGCGACATCTCCGTCAACGGCCAGCCCGTGTTCCCGAAAAAATAAGGTCAGGCAAAAGCGCGTTTCCCAATCAAATAACGCGTGAAAGCGAATGCCCGTTCCCAGAAGAAAGCAGCGTGGAAAAACGGGAGACTGTCTTCCGGAAAATGCGCGGCTGCAAAAAAACAGGACCCCATCCTGCCTCAATCGACAGGATGGGGTCTTTTTGCGCCTTTTCCTTACACCCGGATGGCCCGGCGGAGTTTCACCGTCCGGCCCGTGAAACCGCTTTTGGGGCCCCGCTCGGGCAGGATCTTTTCGGCCCCGAGGCCTGTATCCCTTACACCCGGATGGCCCGGCCGGCGGTTTTCAGAGCCTCCGTATCCAGCTGATCCTGATCGAGCACCAGGCGTCCGTTCAGGATGACTTTCTCAATCCCGAAGGCTTTTCCCTGCCCGGGGACGCCATTCTTCATCTTCTCCTCGTCAAAAACCGTCAGATCCGCGAAATATCCTTCCTTCAGATACCCGCGTTCGGGAATGCTGAAGCGGTCCGCCGTCGCGCCGGTCATCCTGCGGATCGTCCGGGGCAGGGTATCCCCCAGCCCCAGCAGGGAATCCCGCAGGAAGCGGGGGAAGCAGTCCATCAGCACCGGATTCTGGACGCCGTGATCCTCCACCCAGGCGTCCGTAATAAACAGGCAGTTCGGGTTTTTCTCGAAATCGTGAATGATCTCCTCCGTCGAATACGGCCCCATGTTGACCCGGCCGTGGAAATGGGACAGCTCGCACATTTTGATATAGGCGTCGAAATCGCTGAGACCCTCCTCCTGCGCGATCTGATGGACGGTTTTCCCCTCATACCGCTCATATCCGGGCCCGATATAGGCGATGGTGATATCCTCGAAGCCGAAGCCCAGCAGCATGCTGGTGGCCGCCACCATCACCCGCAGCTTCAGCTTTGTGAAGGGCTTCCGCTTCTCTTCCTCGCTCATCGCCTGATACCAGTCGGGCAGAATGACCGTGATCACGGAGACACCCTGCAGCTCGTTATAAATATCGAACATCATGTCGACGCCGCCGCGGCGCTGCTCCTCCAGGATCTTCAGGAACTCATCCTTGTAGCGGAAGCTGCTGCGGCCCACGAAAATCGCGTGGGAATACTGAAGCTTCAGGTTCGTCCCTTTGGAAATCTCCACCAGCTCGTCCAGCGCCCGGAGAATATGGGCCCGGCCCAGCAGGGGATAGCTCATGGACACCTTCGATTCCGCCCGGGGATGGACGGTCAGCGGCTTGTTGTATTTGACGCAGAGCTGCGCGACCTTGCGGATTTCCTCCACGCCCGTATAAACCCCGGGCACATACATCATCCCCAGGGAAAGCCCCGCGGCCCCTTCCTGCAGCGCCTTTTCCAGAATGGCCAGCATCCGCTTCTCTTCCTCCGGGGTCAGCGGCCGGTTCTCGTATCCGGCGACGGAGGTCCTGGCGGAGCAGTGTCCCGCCAGCTCCAGCATGTTGCAGGGGATCCGCCGGTCCACCGCGTCAAAGAATTCCTTGATGGTTCCGTATTCTCCCCTGGTTCCGCGGAAGCCGAAGAGCCCGGCCCCCACCTTGTCGGCATGGGGGCTGTCCTTCTCGAAGCCGACGGTGGAGATACCGCAGTTGCCGGAGACGAAAGTTGTGATCCCCTGCCGGAGGAAGGGTTCAAAATAGGGCAGCGGGTTTTCCTTGATGGCGTACCAGTCGTTATGGGAATGCCCGTCAATAAAGCCGGGCGCGACGGACTTTCCGTTCAGATCGATGACCCGATCCGCCGGAGCGTCGATGGACGGGGCGATTTTCTCGATTCTGTCGTCCTGAATCAGGATATCGCCGGAGGTGGCCTCCCCTTCGGTTCCGTCATAGATCTTGCCGTTTTTCAGCAGTATGCGCATGGATTCCGTCTCCCTTTCCATTATTCATCCCTGCGGGGACGCGGTAAAGTGGTATCGTTTTTTCTGTTGCGCCGGCCGCGGTCTTCGAACCCGCGCGGCGGCTCATTCCCCTTTCCAGACAAAGAGCCCTTCCCCGGCCGCCAGGGCGCTGATCAACTCCAGCAGTGCCTTATCCGGATGATAGAGCGTCATATAGTGATCATCCTCTTCGGCGATGAGCAGGGCATCCTCCAGCAGGATCACAGCGCGTCCCGCTTCCACCGTCTCCGCGATCCGCTCCGGGGAAGGATTGACCGCTTTTCCCTCGTCCAGCGAGAGGCTCCGGTAGCAGTTCAGCTTCAGAATCAGGTTGATCATCTTCCGCCGGATGTCCGCCCGCCGTGGCTCCTTCCGGTAGTATTCCGCGATGGCAAAGTACTGGCCCGGGCTGTTCTCCGGCACCCGCTCCGGCAAAATATCGATAATCCAGTACGGGGTCTGAAGCAGCGCCTCCACCGTCCATTCATTCATGGCCGCATATCCCTCCTGAAAAAGCGGATTGAAACCGAACCTCCTCCGCGGAACGAAAGCAAAAGGAACAAGTCCTCTGCGTGACTCAACACTGAACGCTGACCGATAAATAAAGAATAACGGAAAACACGATCCTGAACATTGAACCCGGATTTGTCGTGACAGGGCTCACGGCGGGCCAAAGCGCTTTCGTTCCATAGGTTTTTCGGCCGGCCCCGCTCCGCCGGAAGGCGGGGGGGCAGCCGCGGAAAATAAGACTCCACTTCCGTCTCGAAGGACGCCGTGGCAGCCGCGGAAAAAGTTACTCCATCTCCGCCTCGAAGGTCACGGTGGCGTTGGCCCGGTCCAGGGCGTTCTGGACCTTCGCCAGCTCGTCCGCCACGGCCTGGTAATCCGCCTCCGCCCGGGCGATGTCGTAATTGGCGTAGTCGTACTCTATGATTCCCGCGCTCCGTCCGCCGGCATCCCTCCGCTCCCGGGGCAGCTTGCTCCGGAAAAGATCCAGCTTTCCCTTCCGCGCCGTCAGCTGTGGAATATAGATCAGCGCCTGATCAATGGTCATGCCGACCTCCGGAAGAACGTAGCTCGCGTTGAAGCAGTTCAGGGTGTGCTTCAGCTTCCGGATCTTTTCGTCCAGGGCGTTCAGCTCCTCCTGCACCGCCCCGTAGTCATACGCGGGCCGGACCGTCTCGATATCCTCCTGAATGGCCGCCGTAAACACCATGGCCTTCTGCTCCATGCTCAGCAGCGCGTTCCGCTGGTCATTCAGCTTGCGCAGATGCTTCGCCGCCATCGCGGATGTGATTTCCATAAGCGTTTCCTCCTCTCCGCCTCGGCAGGCCCCGCTCCCGAATCGCGAGGGCCCGCTGATAACCCTTACTTAGTATGACCTGTTTGCGCAGAAAACGCAAGTGCCTCCGACCGTAGGCTCGATCCGGTAGCGTCCTTCCCCCGCGCGGGCTATGCGTCTTCTCCTCTCCATGCCGCAGAGTGACCCGCGTCAGTCTTTCCCATCCAGTTTGCTGAATCCCTCTCCCAGGGCCTCATGCGCGTCGGTGATAAACATGAAGGCTGTTTCGTCCTCCTCGTGGACAATCTGCTTAATCGCGCTGATCTCCTGCCGGGAGGCCACGCAAAGCACGACCGGACGCTCCTCCCCGGAATAGGCGCCCCGGCCGGTCAGATAGGTCGCGCCCCGGCCGACCTCCTCCATGATTCTATGGGATACGGGCTCCCAGGCCCCGCTCATGATGAAGCAGGCCTTGTTCCCGGTAAACCCGACCATCACCGCGTCGATCACCTTCGCGGTCACGAAGATATTGATCATGGCATACAGTGCCTCCGGGCTGCCGATCAGCAGGCCGGCCGCCAGCACAACCGCGAAATCCAGCGCGAACAAAAACGCCCCCACCGTAATGAAGGGAAAGCGGCGGTGCACCATGCGGGCGATCATGTCCGTTCCGCCGGTGGTTGCCCCGCCCCGCAGGATCAGCCCCAGGCCGATGCCCAGCACGACCCCGCCGAAGAGCGTTCCCAGCAGGGGATCGTTGCTGATGACCGGCAGGGGAAGCAGGTCGATCAGCGCGGAGAACAGCAGGGTCGCCACCAGGC
Organism: uncultured Clostridia bacterium; assembly: GCA_946613955.1. The sequence continues at coordinate 282 of CAMOGC010000043.1, read as the reverse complement.
TGCGAAAGGCAAAGATGCCGCCCATGGCCTTATAGCCGATCAGAAAAAGCGGGATATTCATCACCAGCGACGTGGTGCCGATGGGCAGGCCGAAAAGGTGATTCAGAATGGTCGCGATTCCGGTCAGTCCCCCGGGCGCGATACGGTTCGGAACCAGAAAGGTCGGATAGGCCGCCGCGCCGATCACGCAGCCCAGCACGATCTGACCGTAGGCGGAAAACAGTTCTTTTCGGTTGTCCATGGAAGGAAAGCGCATGGAAATAAGACTCCTTTGAACATGTA
>CAMOGC010000042.1 GCA_946613955.1 uncultured Clostridia bacterium | reverse complement strand
CATCCGGATTATGGTATCATGCGAAAAAAGAAAGGAGATGCATACCATGAAGCTACCGTCATTTGAAGAATTCGCCGAGGCCACCGACAAGGACGAAATGACCGAAGTTGTTTATCAGAACATCCGGGAAAAGCTGAAGGAAGCGCAGATTGAGCCTACGGAAAACGAAGCGACGCTGCTGGCCACGGCCATCGAGTGCGCCCTGTCAAATACAGTGACGCTGCTGGCGGCCTATCATGAATGGCTGGGCGACATCCTGGACGCGGAAGTCTGAGCGCCGGGGATCAACGCATGGGCCTGGACGCACATCCCTGAGGGCGGTCCCGTTTCGCCCGCTTTCTGAAACGGCGGAGGCCGATACGGACTCCTTCGGACTTTTACGCGGAAAAGCGGATGTTTACGCGCGCTCAGTTGATCTGCGTTTTACTATCTGTATAATGATCCTGTACAATCCAGTACAGAAAGGGTGGAAAAAAGTGAAGAGGAAGCCGCGGCGAAGGCTCAGTAAAGATGAAACAGAGAAGGGAACTTCGGCCATTGTCGGCCGCGGTTCCCTTTTTCTGTTTTACTCAATGGGGCGAACGGGGCCGGGCATTCGCACTTCTGTTCCGAGCGAGGGGATGAATAACGGTTAAGGGCTGTATGACATCGTTTTTCTGGACATCCGCATGGAGGAGGCACAAGCTTGAAAAAAGGATTGATCATGATCGCGGCCACCGCGCTGCTGCTTCTGCTGCTGTGCTCCTGGGCTTCGGCGGAGAAAAGCACGACGATTCTTGTCTATATGTGCGGCGCGGATCTTTCCGATGACGCCTGCGTGGACATGGAGGAAATGGCGAAAGCCAGCGCCGGGGAGAATGTCAACATTGTCGTTCTGGCCGGAGGCGCAAAAAGCTGGACCAACCGAAATTTGCGGGCCGGCGAGCGCAACCTCTTCGCTATCGAAAACGGGAATATGACAGATTTTACGGTCTGGCCCTACAAATCCATGGGTTCAGAGGAAAGCCTGTTTGAATTTCTGGATTACGGTTTCGAACGCTTTCCGGCGGATCGGACGATCGTCATCCTCTGGGACCACGGCGCGGGGACGGAAGCGGGCATCTGCTTTGACGCCACCACCCGGGACGAGGATGGACTGACGCTGGTGGAGATCAACAACGCGCTGTACCGGGCCTACAGCAAATGGGGCGAGCGGTTTCATATTGATATTTTCGGATGCGATGCCTGCATGATGGCGACCTATGAGATGGCCGCCATGCTCTCCAACTATCCGATCGAGTGCTTCGTCGCCAGCGAGGAGCTGGAGCCGGGCATAGGATGGCACTATACGCCCTGGATACAGGCGCTGGATCGGCAGCCGGAGATGTCCAACGCCGACCTTTGCCGGAAAATCGTGGAAAGCTTTATGGAGGCGGGACTGGCGGATACGCCCGACGATTATCTGACCCTGAGCGCCATTTCCCTGCGGGAGATGCCCGACCTGATCCGCCATATGGAAAACTTTACCGCCTACATGGTGCAGGAGATCAAAGGAGGCAACATTGCGGCCATTCGCCGGGGCCGCAGCCGGATGTACACCTTCGGCTCCTTCGACGACGGCAGCTGGGACATGGTGGACATGGGGGCGGTTCTGGATGCCTATGCCTCCTTTGCGCCCGAAAGCGCGGCGGAGGCCCGGCGCATGCTGTCCAAAGCGCTGATCGTTTCCGCCCAGACGGACAACCTGAACACCCTTTCCGGCCTGGCCGTGCTGCTGCCTCAGGACACGATGCGGGAAATATCCGATTATCGCGGCGGATTCGATTTTTCCGCCTATATCCCCAACTGGATCGATTTTATCAATGGATATACCGACACAATCCTGGGAGGAAGCTACACCTTCAGCGCGTCCACACCCCAGCAGCTCCCCACGGGAACAACCCTGACGGGCCTTCCTTCCTTTGCCTATACCCCGGGCGGCACGGCCACGGTCTGGAATGAAGCCGCCGGGGAATACCAGCAGGCGGAGCCTCCGACGGAAACCGAAACCGCCGTCAGCGAGAACGAATACGGCTTCTCGGCGACACTGAAAAAAGAGGATCTGGCGAACCTGGATTATGTGGAGGGCATGCTGCTGGCGGACGAAAGCGATGATGAACTGACCTGCTTTGTGGATTTCGGGCTGATGCGAAACAACCGCATCAACTGGGAAACGGGGGAGGTTGTCTCTCTGTTTGACGGGAGCTGGCCGATTTTCGGGGAACAGATCGTTGTGCTGTACGATCAGAGCAGCAACGAAAACAGCCGCCGCAGCCTGATGCCGGTGAAGCTGAACGGGGAATATACCTATCTTGTGGTGGTTTTCCCGGCCGGCAGAACGGAGGGCCGGGTGATCGGAGCCAATGCAGGCTATGACAGCAGCGGCCTTCCGATCCGGACGGCGACGCCCCTGAAGGAGGGAGACAGCATTTTCCCCGTCTATACCATGTATTACGAAGAACCGGACGCGCCGGAGGAAGCCGACCTGGAGGAAACGCTGTTCGAGGGGGAGGAAATCATCTGGAAGGAAGGCATGACGGTTACCTACGAACAGCTCCCGAAGGATCAGGATACCTTCCACATGATGTTCTGTTTTGTGTTCAACGACATCTTTGGACACAGCACACTGAGCGATTTTGTGGAATTTGAGCTGTGAGGAATAAGGCCGCAGGGCCGCGCGGATAGAACGCGTCTGAGCAGCAGGAAATATGGCTGCAGCGGCCAAAGCGGTCTTGTTGATGCTGAAGAAGGATATGAATTGAGAAAAACCCGGAAAGGAGCCAGAAACCCATGAAGAGAGCAATTGCTGTTTGGCTGAGCCTGATGATGGTGGCGGGATGGGCATTCGCCGGCGCTGAAAGCTATACCATCTCCCAGCTGGAGACAGATTTGACCCTCCCGGAGGGAATGTCCGTTTTCCGGGACAATTCCGGCGAGGAGGCTGTGGACATCCTCTTTTCCCTGAACAACCGGAAGGACGTGGCGTATGAATTCGCCCTGACCTTTGTGGAGGATTGCGAAGGCTATTATACCGGGACACTGCCGGAGAAGGAAGTATCGTCTCTCTTCGGCTATTACAGTCAGCTGATTTCAGGCGGGATGACAGCCTTCGAGCGGATCCCTTTTTTCCCGGAGAACGGGGAGGAACTGAACCCCTTCCTGCTCAGCGGAAGGGACGCCAATGGCAACGCTGTCTGCCTTCAGATCATGGTTTTCGACGGCCTGGTGATCACGGTTTCCGTGGTGGCTTCCGCCAACAGCTTCGACGATGAAACGATAAACGCCTATTATGCGCTGTTTGAGAACGTGACCGCCATGATCGCCGGGGAAAATGCCGCGGAGCTGCGGAAGAGCGCCTCCTTCGCCAACGGGTGGCAGAACCGCGTTTCAGCCGTGATTCAGGCGGCCCTGCATCCCAGCGGAACCCCCCTGCCGATCCAGGCGGGCGGTCAGAATCAGGCACAGACCCCGGAGACGACGAAGCCGGAGGACAACCAGGCCCAGGTGAGCGCGGCGACGACAGCCGCCCCGGCCGGAAACGGCTCCGCGGGGAGCGGCGGCCCCGTGCTGATCGGCCAGACCCAGGGGAGCACGACGACAGCGGCTCCGGCCGGAAACAACTCCGCCGGGGGAAGCGGCCCCGTGCTGATTTACAGCACCACCTCCGGCGGCACCTCCGGCGGCTCCAACGGGCCATCCTCCTCCGGCGGGACGGGCAGCTGGTTTGACAGCAGCTATGACCTGAGCGGCGGTTACGGCAACGGCTATGACGACTATGACAATGATTTCTGCGCCATCCCCTGGTATCAGGACGATTACAGCTATTACGATTACTGGGACGATGGGGACGACGATTATGATTCCTGGGAGTACTACGGATATTGCTATCCCTATGGCGGCCGGTGGTAAGCAAAACCAGGCAAACCCAGGAAGCGGCATCCGGTTTTCCGGAAAGACGGTTTCCGGCCTTCAGGCGCGAGGCGGGAACCGTCTTTTTTATTCCGGAAGCCGCTCGGGACGGAAAAAGACTATTTGCTCGCAATCCTCCAGCGGGAAGGCGGTGATGGGCTGGCCCATGACGTCAAACCAGCCATAGCTCTTGCCCCAGGGGGCCTCCCGCAGATGGGGCGCGCTATTGGCAGAGGGAATCATCAGGGACACCGTCACGCCCCCGTCCGGCGGCAGGGGAATCATATTCCATTCCGACCGGTTCGCTTCGATATAGGCGGAAAAGCGGTCGTAGCAGAAGGGATCCTCCCCGCAGTGGATCACCAGCGGCGCGGTCAGCCAGTCCGCCAGTTCCGGGGCGGATTCCGCCGAGAAGCCGTAGAGGGCGGGGGTTCCGATATACATGACGATATGATGGGTGCCGCCGTCATGATCCAGGGCGATCAGATCGCCGGGCTGCAGGGCCAAAGGCCATCGGTCGTAATCGGCGGCGGGCAGGGGCATGGAGCCCTCCCGCTGGTTCAGCAGATCCGTCAGCATGGGGTGATCCGCGTATCCGGCCTTTTCCTCCGCCCAGTGGAGAAAACTGCCGCAGTCGAAGCCGCAGAGATACAGCTTATCCGATTTATAATATTTCGACTCCTGCAGGGGAAAAAACCGGCGGAGCACCTTCTCCTCGCTGTGGCCGCCGTAATAATAGGGGACGCCGGTGGGCCAGACGGCGGTGGTCAGGCTGCCGCTGATGTCCTGATACCGCTTCAGGATCAGATGATCCTCCGGCAGGGCGGAAAGGGCCGTGTCGAGAAGCGCGGCGTCGGTTACCCGGTCCGAGGACAGGCCGGGGATTTCCGCAGAGAGGGAGACGGTGACATAGAGCCGGGAATCCGCGCCGACCAGGGACGCGCCCCGACGGGCGTATTTGTTTTCCGGGGACAGGCGCAGGGACAGGGGCGCCTCGCTTTCCGCGGACAGGGAATCCCGCAGCAGGGCGGTGAGATCCCAAATATTCCATCCCTCCAGGATTTTTCCGGAGACAGAGCCGCCCCCTTCCTCCGGACGGAGAGAGAAGAGGTTCTTCCGGGAGGCGACCTTTTCCGCCCGGAAACGCCAGAAAACGCCGACGATCTCGCCCTTTCCCTCCTGCAGCAGGGCGGGCAGGCTGTAAGACGTGCCGCCTTCCGTTTTCCCCTCGGAAAGACAGGTCAGGGCGAGCGGGGAGCCTTTCGAACGAAGCATGGGCTCGCCGCCGGCGGGGGAGAGCGGCACCCGCAGGGTACAGAGCGTTTCCCCGGCGGCGCAGGCCCACAGCATGGCCAGAGCAAGGAACGCCATCAGGGCGGCGAAACGAATCCTACGCATGGACTGATCTCCTTTCCGAATCGGCTTTTCCGCCATGGAACGCTGACCGAACCTTTTTATCCGCCGGACTGACCGCGCCGCTTCCGAAAATGCGGAGCTCTATTCCGTCCAGAGGGACCCGAAGCGGGCCGCCATCTCTTCCTCCGACAGATGGAAAAACTGCATGGTTTCGCGCAGCAGCAGTTTGCGGCGGGCGGGCCATTCCGCCGTGACAAACTGGCGCGTTTCCTCCACGGCGGCGTTCCATTTGGTTCGGTTGGCACGCCGGACGGCCCAGGTGGCGGGCATATCCGGAAGGGTCTGGGCGAGAATATCCTCCAGCAGGGGCAGCACCCGCTCCGGAGTAAAGGTGGAGCGCATATGCAGTTCCATCCGGGAGAGAAAGAGCTCCCGGAAAGAGGCATTGTTCAGCATGGCGAAGAGCACCACGTTATTATGCCGCCCGGAATCGTACTGCACATAGGCGTAGGTTTTCAGGGAGACGGCGGTTTTGTTTTTCAACTGGAAGGCCCAGTCGAGATCATACATGATCAGATGCCAGCGGGGATCCGCCGCCTCCCGGCTGCGGGCGAAGCGGATATTGGGGTGATCCGTGTCCCCGGTATAGGCGCGCCAGAGGTAATAATCGGCAAAGCTTTCCGGATTGACCCGCTCCGTCACCCAGGCGTAGTTTTCCGCCAGAGACAGGTCATGGGTGCGGCAGAAAGAAAGCAGCGCGTTCCAGTCTTCCCCCGAGCCTTCCTCCACGGTATCGGAGAGATAGATGATGTCCACGCTTTCCTCATCGCCGCCCAGACGGCTGACGACGAAGGCGGGATTGATGTTTTCCCGGATCATATAGATACCATAGAAGGTGTCGTTGATAAACAGATTGACCGGACGGAAGCGCTGGGTCAGCACGGCGGGCATGGCCTCCGCTCCGATGGCGGAACCCAGGGCGTCCTGCGTCGGATTGAAGGAGGAACCCACCCTCAGATTGAGGGAATCGATGGATTCCACACCACAGCCGGGAAAGACCTCCGCCTTCAACGCGCCTGCGCCGTATTTGTCCCGGAATTTCAGCTTCCACCCCCGATAGGTTCGCTCCCGGGTGGTCTGGCCGCTGATGCCCAGGCCGCAGTCCTGCTGGAATTCCAGGGAGCCGTCGGGAGAAAGGCAGGTCACCACGGAGGGAACCTGCAGCGAGCGGTCCTGCGGATGGCTGAGCAGGGCGTCTCCCCCGCCGTTCAGCAAACGCGGCGGGACGGTCACCGTCAGGGTGGCCAGATGATAATCCCCGCAATCGAAACGGTACAGCGCCGTCGCGGCGGGGGAGGGCACGGCGCCGGCCGGCATGGAAACGGCCCGGAGGGCGGCGGTGCTTTCGATCCGCAGGGGCTCCGTATACAGGGGACTTTCCAGAGTCGGAACGGAGCCATCCAGGGTATAGTGAATGGGCTCCTCCCCGGAAAGGAAAACGGTTACAGGGGCAGCGTATCCCCCGGAGGGAACGGAAATCACGGGCCGGGAGGCTACCCGGGGGAAACCGTCGCCGTTAGGCTCGCCGGGCGTAAAGGTGGGGAAGTAGACGTCCTTTCCCCCGGCGCCGCGGCCGTAGGACACATCCTGAGAGAGCGGGGGGATCTTCAGCCGATCCACCAGACGCCCGTCGGAAGCGGAAAGATAAAGGGTTTCCCCGCGGGGGGAAAGCTGAAAGGGGGCGCAGTCCGCCCGGCGCACATCCTCGCTGCACAGGAGCACATAAAACTGCCCCGGCCGGAGAGAAACCTTCGGAAGGGGATAACGGCCCAGATCATATTTGCTGTCGGAAAGGCAGTAATCGGAGAGCATCACAGGATCCGGCCCCAGATTCAGCAGCTCCACCGCGTCGCTTCCCCGGAGGCCGTGGAAAACGAAGCTGCCGCAGTTTGCTGTCAGCGCCTCGGAAAGGATCAGGCCGGAGGAGGGCGCCTCCGCGGCGGCGAGGGAGAAGGAAAAAGCCAGCAGGCATATCAACCAGCCCGCGAGATGAATAAAGGAAAAACAACGCCGTTTTTTCATGCCTTGCCGCTCTCCTTTCCATCTTCTTCCGCCCATGATAGCAGATCAGGGAGAGAATCACAAGCGAAAATCCAACCTCAAAAGGAAATGAAGACCGGCCAGCGGGAGAGGAACCGGAAAGCACCCGGGCATCCGCGGGAGCGCAGAACAGCAAGGCATAAAAAGCCCCCGGCCGCCGGCCAAAAACGAAGAAAAAGGCCGAAGGGAGGAGAGCGGCAGCCCAGGCGAAGGAACTTCCAGAAACCGTAATGAAACGGTAATGGATGAATCAAAATCCTGTGGCGGAACACTCCGGGATGACACCAGCAGTAGGCCGGAGACGGAATTCAAGAAAAAATATTACAAAAAGTTCATGCTTTTGACCACAAGATGTAGTGTAACCGTATTGACGATCAACCCTATTTGGAATACCATAGTTAGGAATTTCGAAGAGAGAAAGGGGGCGGAAAAGATGATTGCGGGATATGGCAGTAAGCCGATTTTTCAATACAAATTCCGCCCCTTCGGAAAGGACACCCGGGCCGCGGACGGGGGGTTCAGCGTGATCCTCTATGAAAACGGGATTCTGTCCTTTTCCACGTATGACGCCGCGGGCGGTTTTCTGGACGAGCTCTGTTTTTCCCTGCCGCCGCGGGTTCGGCAGTGCTTTTACGGGCTGCTGCGGAACGCGTCCAGCTGGCTGGGCGCCACGCCCTGCGACCTGCGGGGAAGGGAAGACAGCCCTTACGGCTCCTCCTTTGCTTTCGACGGGTATGACCCCATCCGGGTTTTCGGAATGAACATGCTGCTGGTTGAGCCATGCGGAAGCGCCGGCGGTTTCTTTGCCCGGCATCTGTATGTGCTGTTTGAAGACGTATGCAATCTGTTCGCGGAAAACGGAATCAATCTTTCCCTGGACGGGTTTACCTGGAACACAAACCAGGTGCAGCCCTTCCGGAAGAACCAGATGTTCTCCTCCGGCGCGCAGCAGCGGGTCATCTGATCCGGAAATTCAAGAAACAAAGAACCGGAGCTTCCCTCGGGAAACTCCGGTTTTGCAGTTCTGAAGATCACAGGCTGTTCGATGGCGGACGGCCCGGCTGGCGGAGGCGGAGGATGAAGGGGTTCCAGTTCAGGAACTGATCCGCCTCGCGCGAAGAAAGCGCCGGGCCGTTTGCTTTATTGCCGGCGGAGGCCGACGAGGGGTTCCAGCTTATCCGCGGCCCTGCCTCCCCGGGCCGGTGGAGAAGATGTCCGCCTTATTGCCGGCAGAGGCCGACGATGACGGGCTCGAGCTCGTTCAGAGCCTGATCCGCCTCGGCCTGGTTTTCGCCCCGGGCGAAGAAATAGGCCTTCAGCTTGGGCTCGGTTCCGGAAGGACGGATCAGGAATTTCATGCTGTTTTCCATGGAAAATTCCAGCACATCGCTGCGCGGCAGCCCCGTCTCGTCGTTCAGGTAGTCGACCCGGCGGAGCAGGGGCACCTCGAAATCGGCCAGCGGCCTGCGCAGGTCGGCCATGATGCGCTTCATCTTATCGGCGCCGTCCTGGCCCTCATACTGGAAGGTCAGGGTCCGGCTGGCGTAATAGCCGAACTCCTTCCGCAGCTCCTCCAGCCGGTCCAGCATCGTTTTGCCTTCCGCCTTCAGGTTGGCCGCCATTTCGCAGACCAGCAGGGAGGCGTTGATCGCGTCCTTATCCCGGACGAAGGTGCTGGAGACATAGCCGTAGCTTTCCTCAAAGCCGAAGACGAAGCGGTCGGTCTGCCCCAGCCGGTCCAGATCCCGAACAACGCCGCAGATAAACTTGAATCCGGTCAGCACCCGGCGAAGCTCGATCCCACGCTTTTTACAGATGGGATCCAGCATGGGCGTGGAAACGATGGTGCTCACGACGATGGGGGGCAAATCCTTTGTCCAGCGCAGATTCCGGGTAATGTAGTCCATGAGGAGGATGCCCATTTCGTTTCCGCCGATGAGCTCCACCCGATCCCCCACCCGGACGCCGGCACCGAGCCGGTCGGAATCAGGATCGGTGGCGAAGCAGAAGTCCGCGCCGGTTTCCAGCGTCTTCCGGATCGCCAGCTCCATGGCCTCCTCGATTTCCGGGTTGGGATAGGGGCAGGTGGGGAAGTTTCCATTCGGATTTTCCTGCTCGGCCACCACGTCCACCTTCACATTCCCCATCCGGCGGAGAATTTCCCGGACGGGAACGTTGCCTGCGCCGTAGAGGGGCGTATAGACCACGTGAATGGGGGTATCGCAGGGCTTGACCCGCAGGGACCAGATATCCCGATAATAATCCTCGATGGTTTCGTCGGAAATATACTGAATGATCCCGGCGTCGAGATAGGTTTTGAAATCCGGCAGGTGATCCACCAGCATGGGCTGGCGGTCGATATAGGCCGTAATCCTGTCGGCCGCGTCCAGATCCAGCTGGCAGCCGTCCTCGCCGTAAACCTTGTATCCGTTGAACTTGGCGGGGTTATGGCTGGCGGTCACCATGACGCCGGCGGAGCAGTGGAGATGGCGCACGGCGTAGGAGAGCATGGGCGTCGGCTGCAGGCGGGGATAGAGCCAGACCCGGACACCCATTTCCGCCAGGGCCGCGGCCGTCAGCTCCACAAAATCACGGCTGTGGATACGGCTGTCGCAGCTCAGCGCGCAGGAGGGGTCGGCGAAGGCTTCCTTCAGATAGGTTCCGAGGCCGCGGGTGGCCCGGAGGACCGTAAAGACGTTCATCCGGTTGGTCCCGGGGCCGAGGATGCCGCGGAGCCCGCCGGTTCCGAAAGCCAGCTCCCGGTAAAAGCTGTCGTTGATGGCTTCTTCGTCCATAAGGTTCAATGCATCCAGCAGTTCCTCCGGCATGGCGGGACATTCGAGCCAGGCCGTGTACTGTTCGTGAATGGTCATCGGATATCATCCTTTCCTTCTTCGATTGTCGTTCACCGTTCAACGCGGAAGCCCGCGGTCGATTCTCTTCCATTATACAGGAAGCGGGGGTTAAATTCAACAATCAGCGCGGGTTTTCCATTCAATCAGCGGAGAAGTT
>CAMOGC010000041.1 GCA_946613955.1 uncultured Clostridia bacterium | reverse complement strand
CGAAAAGACGAATAAGGAGGAAAACAGCATGAACATTCCCGCTGAACTGAAGTACACCCGGACCCATGAATGGGTTCAGACCCTGAAGGACGGAACGATTCGCGTAGGCATCACCGACCATGCCCAGGATCAGCTGGGAGACCTGGTCTATATCAACCTGCCCGGAGAGGGAGACGAGGTGAAAGCCGGAGAGGCCTTCGGCGACGTGGAAAGCGTCAAGGCCGTGTCGGATCTGTTCAGCCCCGCGACCGGAACGGTTTGCGCCGTCAACGAGGCGCTGCAGGACGAGCCGGAGCAGATGAACCAGGCGCCCTACGAGGCCTGGATCATGGAAGTGAAGGATATTACGGAAACGGAGGAGCTGCTGGACGCGGAGGCCTATCGGAAACTCTGCGAAGAGGAAGGCTGAGGACATCGATCACCTTCCCCTGACAATGACGGGCCTTTTGCCGGAAAAGGGCGGCGGTGATCCGCAGAAGGGATAAACTGATTCGCTATTCAGAAACAGAAAGGCAAAAAGACCAAAGACAGGGGCAATACTTGCCATAGGAGGGAAAGGGTATGGGCAGCTTTGTGCCATCCACCCGGGAGGAGCGGCAGGCCATGCTGGCCGCCGTCGGCCTGCGGAAGGCGGAGGAGCTTTACGGCGCCGTTCCGGAAAGCATCCGCCTTTCAGAAGGCGGCCTGGGGCTGGAAGAGGGACTGTCGGAAATGGAAGCGGCGGAGAAGATGGAAGCCCTGGCGGAAAAGAACCGGGTGTTCCATACGGTTTTCCGCGGCGCCGGATCCTACGACCACTATATCCCCGCCATCGTGCGGCGGGTGACGGGAAAAGAGGAATTCCTGACGGCCTACACGCCCTATCAGGCGGAGATCAGCCAGGGAATTCTTCAGAGCATCTTTGAGTATCAGACCATGATCTGCGCCCTGACGGGCATGGACGCGGCCAACGCCTCGGTCTATGACGGGGCGACAGCGGCGGCGGAAGCGGCGGCCATGTGCCGGGACGCGAAGCGGCGCCGGGTGCTGATTTCCGGCGGCGTCCATCCCCAGACGGCGGAAACGGTGGAAACCTACGCCTGGGGCGCCCTGCCCATGGCGGAAGCCGCGGCGGGAGAGAAGGGCCGGGTGGCCGTGCTGCCCCTGAAGGATGGACGGACCGACCCCGCCGATCTGGCGGCGGCCCTGGATGATGAAACCGCGTGCGTCCTGATTCAGCAGCCGAATTTCTACGGCGTGCTGGAAGACGTGGAGGCGCTGGCGGCCGCGGCCCACGCCCGGAAGGCGAAGCTGATCGTATCCGTCAACCCCATCGCCGCGGCGGTTCTGAAATCCGCCGGCGCCTGCGGGGCGGACATCGCCGTTGGCGAGGGACAGCCACTGGGCATGGAAATGGGCTTCGGCGGCCCCTACCTGGGCTTTATGGCGGCGAAGAAGGAAATGATGCGCCGTCTGCCGGGCCGGATCGTGGGGCAAACCGAGGACAGCCGGGGCCAGCGGTGCTTCGTGCTGACGCTGCAGGCCCGGGAACAGCACATCCGCCGGGAAAAGGCCTCCAGCAACATCTGCTCCAACGAGGCGCTTTGCGCCATGACGGCGGCGGCCTATCTGGCGGCCATGGGGCCCGACGGGATGACGGAAACAGCCATGAACTGCGCCGCCAACGCGCATGAGCTGCAAAGGCGGCTGGCGGAAATCGGATATCCCCCCGTTTTCAAAAGCGAGTTCTTCCATGAGTTCCTGACGCCGGCGATTGGGCCGGAAACGGCGGCGCGGCTGGAGGCGGAGGGCATTCTGCCCGGCCTGCCCCTGGGGGAAAACATGCTCTGGTGCTGTACGGAAAAATGCGGCCGGGAAAAGATCGACCGGCTGATTGCTTTGATCCGGGAGGTGGAAGGCCGATGAAGCTGATTTTTGAACGGAGCGCCGAGGGAAGGCGCTGCTGCTCTCCCGCGCAAAGCGACGTGCCCGCGTGGGAGGTTCCGGAGGCCTTCCGGCGCGAGGAAAGGGTGGATCTGCCCGAGGTTTCCGAAACGGAACTGAGCCGGCACTATACGGCCCTGGCGAAGCAGGTTTACGGCGTCAACGACGGGTTCTACCCCCTGGGCTCCTGTACGATGAAGTATAACCCAGCGGTCAACGAGGAAACCGCCGCTCTGCCGGGCTTCCGCCGCGTTCACCCTTTGCAGGGGGCGGAGGAAAGCCAGGGATGCCTGGAAGTGCTGTGGGAATGCGAGCGGATGCTGCGGGAAGTGACCGGCATGGACGCCATGACCTTCCAGCCCGCCGCCGGCGCCCATGGGGAGCTGACCGGCATGCTGGCCATCAAGCGGTATCACGCCCTGCGGGGGGACAGCCGGCGGACGAAGGTGCTGGTTCCCGATTCCGCCCACGGGACCAATCCCGCCACGGCGGTGATGTGCGGATTCGAGGTGGTCAACATTCCCTCCAATCCTGCGGGCGGCGTGGATCTGGAAGCGCTGAGGCAGGCGGCGGGGGAGGATACCGCCGGACTGATGCTGACCAATCCCAATACCCTGGGGATTTTTGACCCGAATATCCTGGAGATCACCCGGATCGTTCACGAGGCGGGGGGCCTCTGCTATTACGACGGCGCCAATCTGAACGCGGTCATGGGCTACGCCCGGCCGGCGGACATGGGCTTTGACGTCGTCCACCTGAACCTGCACAAAACCTTCTCCACGCCTCACGGCGGCGGAGGCCCCGGCGCGGGCGCGGTGGGCGTGCGGAAGGAACTGGCCGCCTTCCTGCCCGGGGAGCGGGTGGAAAAGGGACCCGAGGGCTTCCGGCTGGTGAAGCCTGCGCGGAGCATGGGCCGGGTCCGGAGCTTCCACGCCAATTTCCTGATCGTCGTCCGGGCGCTGACCTATCTGTACATGATGGGCGGAAGCGGCCTGCGGGAGGCGGCGGAAAACGCGGTGCTCAACGCCAATTATCTGAAAAAACGGCTGGAACCCTACGCAGCGTGCGCCACGGAGGGAATCTGCATGCATGAGTTCGTGCTGGATCTGAGCGACCTGAAGCACCGGACCGGCGTATCCGCCATGGATATCGCCAAGGGCATGCTGGACGCGGGGATGCACGCCCCGACCATGTACTTCCCCCTGATCGTTCACGAGGCGCTGATGTTTGAGCCGACGGAAACGGAATCCCGGGAGACGCTGGACGAGGCGGCGGAGCTGGTGATCCGGCTGCTGGAGCGGGCGGAAGAGGATCCGGAAGCGGCCCGCCGCGCCCCGGAGAAGACGCCCATCGGCCGGCCGGACGAGGTGCTGGCCGCGCGCAAACCCATCGTCCGGTGGACAAGAACATGAAACCGAGACTCCTGATCACCCGAACCACCGATCCCTTTCTTAACCTGGCCAGGGAGGAATGGCTGCTCTTTCACATGCGGGAAGGGGAGCGGATGCTCTATCTCTGGCAGAACCGGCGGACGGTCGTCATCGGGAGAAACCAGGACGCCTTCGCCGAATGCGACCTGGCCGCGCTGGAGGAGGACGGGGGCTTTCTGGCCCGCCGCCTCTCCGGCGGCGGGGCGGTGTATCACGATCTGGGCAATCTGAATTTTACCTTTTTGACCCGGGGCGCGCGGGACGTGCCCCGGAATCTGGGCGTTATCCGGCAGGCGGTGGCGGCCTTCGGCATCCGGGCGGAAATCTCCGGCCGGAACGATCTGACCGCCGGAGGCGCCAAGTTTTCCGGAAACGCCTTTTTTCGCAGCGGCGATTATGATTATCATCACGGGACGCTGCTGGTGCATACGGATCTGGATGCCCTGGAGCGGTATCTGACGCCGAACCGGCAGAAGCTGGCGGCCCGGGGGGTGGCTTCCGTACGCAGCCGGGTAACGGATCTTCAGTCCCTGGCTCCCTCCCTGACGGTTCCGGATCTTGAGGAGGCACTTGCGAAAGCCTTCGGGGAGGCCTTTGGCGGGGAGCCGGAGCGCCTTCCGGAGTCGGCGGCGCCGGAGGAGGAGCTGTGGGTGCTGCGGGAAAAATACCGTTCCGATGTCTGGCGCCTCCGCCCGGCGGGGGCGGACAGCTGGCATTCCCCGGTGCTTCGGCTGGAGATGGGCCTGTGCCGGCTGCGGCTGTGGGAAGCGGAGGGGCTGATCCGGGAGGCCCGGCTGGAGACGGACGCCCTGGACAACGAATGGAGCGAAAGGACGGAACGGGCGCTGACAGGGATGCCCTTTTCCCGGGAGGAAGTCCGGCGGGGACTGATCAAAGCCGGGCTCGATGTGCTGACGCCGCTGGCGGAAGGCAATTTCGGCAAAGGGAAATGAACAGCGCCGGCGCCGCTGGCGGAAGAAAAAAACGAGGGGAAACAGACGGGGAAGGGCACCCTTACGGAACAGGAAGGAGAAAACCATGAAAGCGGATCTGTTTGTGATCGGCGGCGGCCCGGGGGGCTATGAGGCGGCCCTGGAGGCGGCGGCGATGGGGAAAAGCGTCGCGCTGGCGGAGGAAAGCCTGGTGGGCGGCACCTGCCTGAACCGGGGGTGCATTCCGACCAAGGCGCTGCTGCGGGCGGCGCGGCTATACGCCGAAATGAGGAAGGATGCCGAAGAGCTGGGAATTCACGTAACCGGGACGGAGGAGGATCTCCCCGCCATGCTTCGAAGGGCCGCGGCCGTGAAGGATCAGCTGCGCTCCGGGGTCGAGGAACGGCTGCGGAGGGCGAAGGTGCTGCTGATTCCGGCGAGGGCTCGGGTCACGGCCCCCGGGGAAATCGAAACGGCGGACGGCGCCCGCTATGAGGCGGAACAGATTCTGCTGGCGACGGGATCCTCTCCCGCGCCGCTGCCCCTGCCGGGGGCGGATCTGCCGGGGGTTTATTTCAGCGACGCGCTGCTGGAGGGCGAAGGCGTGGACTGCCGGCGGCTCATCATCATCGGCGGCGGAGTCATCGGGGCGGAGCTGGCCCAGGTTTATTCGGATCTGGGCCGCGAGGTCGTGATCCTGGAAGCCATGCCCCGGCTGCTTCCGAAGATGGACCGGGAGCTGGGCCAGAGCCTGGCCCAGTCCTTCAAGAAGCGGGGCATTGAGATTCATACCGGGGCGATGCTGAAATCCATTGCCCGGGAAGGGGAGGAGCTGGTCTTCTCCTGCGAGGAAAAGGGGCAGCCCCTGACCATCCGGGGAGACGCGGCGCTCCTTTGCGTCGGCCGCCGACCGAACACGAAGGATCTGATGCCGCCGGAGATGGCGGAAATCATGGAACGGGGATTCATCCGGGCGGACGAAAAAGGCAAAACGGCGCTGCCCGGCCTCTGGGCCATCGGGGACGTCCGGCTCGGTTCCCCCCAGCTGGCGCATGCCGCCACGGCGGAAGGCCTGCGGGCGGTTCACGCGATGTTTGGAAATCCTTCCGATGAAAAAGAAGCGCCGGTGCCCTTCTGCGTCTTCACGAACCCGGAGATCGCCTCCGTGGGGCTGACCCAGGAGGAAGCGAAGGAGAGGGGCATTCCGATTACAACGGTGAAAAACCTGACCTCCGCCAACGGCCGGGCCATGGTTGAGGGCGCGGAGCGGGGCTTCGCGAAGCTTGTTTTTTCCGCGGAGGGGCAGCTGCTGGGAGCGCAGCTCCTTTGCCCCCATGCCGCCGAAATGGCCGGAGCGCTGGGCGCCCTGATCCACACCGGCGCCACGAGGGAGCAGCTGGCCGCCGTCATCTGGCCCCATCCCACCGTCAGCGAGATCCTCTCCGTTCGGTAATCCCTCTGCGTTTGGCCCGTTTCCCGGAAATGATGGAAAGACGGAGGATTCGCCGGCCCGACAAAAACGGATAAAATGGTCAATTCCTATTGAAAAATGCAAGAAGCCATGTAAAATACGAAACGGATAAAGGATGATTTCTATCTTTTGCCCCGCATGATGACAGAGGAGGATCAACATGGACAATTTCACTTTTTACGCCCCGACCTATTTTGCCTTCGGCCGGGATGCCGAAAACCAGACCGGCGCCCTGGTGAAGCGCTTCGGCGGACACAAGGCGCTGCTGCACTATGGCGGCGGCTCCGTGGTTCGCTCGGGGCTTCTTGACCGGGTGAAGGCTTCCCTGGAGGCCGCGGGCATCGCCCATGTGGAGCTGGGCGGCGCGAGGCCGAATCCCAGGAGCGGGCTGGTTTACGAGGGAATCGACCTTTGCCGG
Source organism: uncultured Clostridia bacterium (assembly GCA_946613955.1). Next base: position 4,252 of record CAMOGC010000041.1, on the reverse strand, counting down.
AAGGAAGGGGTCGACTTCGTGCTGGCCATCGGCGGCGGCAGCGCGATTGACTCCGCCAAGGCCATCGCCGCCGGAACCGTTTACGACGGGGATTTCTGGGATTTCTATGAAGGAAAGCCCGTGGAGAAGGCGCTGCCCATCGGAACGGTGCTGACCATCGCCGCCGCGGGCAGCGAAGGCAGCCCGGATTCGGTTATCACCAAAGAGGAAGGCATGATCAAGCGGGGGGCCAGCGGCGAAGCCTACCGGCCCCGGTTTTCCATCCTGAATCCCGCCCTGACCCAGACGCTGCCCCCCTATCAGACGGCCTGCGGCATTACGGATATCATCGCCCATCTCTACGAGCGGTATCTGACCAACACCCGGGATGTGCAGACGACGGACCGGATGATCGAGGGGCTGATCCTGGCGATGGTCGAAGAGGGACCGAAGGTCATCGAGAATCCGGACGACTATCAGGCCAGGGCGAACATCATGTGGGCCGGGATGATGGCGCATAACAATTCCTGCGGCGTCGGCCGGAGCCAGGACTGGACCAGCCATGACGTGGAACACGAGCTGTCCGCGCTGTATGACTGCGCCCACGGGGCGGGGCTGGCGGTGGCGATGCCCGCGGTCTTTACCTATACGATGAAGCATGATGTGAACCGGTTCGCGCAGATCGCCCTGCGGGTATGGGGATGCCAGATGGACTTCGATCATCCGGAGCGCACCGCGAAGGCCGGCATCGAGGCCCTGCGGCGCTTCCTGATTTCCATCGGCATGCCGAAAAACTTCGCCGAGCTGGGGGCGAAGGAAGAGGATATCGACGCGCTGGCGCATACCTGCTGCTGGGGCAGCGAGCATGCCGACGGGAAAAAGCACGGCTTTATGGAACTGGACGAGGAGGACGTGAAGGCGATTTACCGCCTGATGCTCTGAAAAACGGGAAGGGCGGACCCGCGCGGAGCACATCGGCTCATACAACCCTGAAAAAAAGAAATGGAAAGACCGGAAAAGCCGGTCTTTCATTTGCAATTCGGGAACAATTTTGGTATGCTCTATCGGAAAATGCGCGTTTGACGCGGGAGGCTCCGGGCCAGGGTCCGGAGATGCCTTCCGAACCCGCCAGAGCCGCGCCTTTCCCTTCCGGGCGACACAGAACCGTGGGAACGCGGCCGCCCCTGGAAAAAATACGAGCGAACGAAGGGATTCACTGATGATGTCCAATGCTCCGAGGCGGAAACCGCCACAAAAACAGTTTCCGGTGGAACGGGTGCTGCTGGTGGTGGCCGTTGTGGTGATTATCTATGCGGCCATCCGGCTGATCAGCTATGGCGCTGATTTGTTTACCGTGCGCCAGGAAACAGAAGAGCTGCGGGGCATTATGGCGGCCACGGAGAATCCACCGGCGGAGCAGGGGAACGACCCGCAATCCGGGGCGCCGGTCACCGCCTCAGCAGGAGATTCCGGATCGCCGGAGGGAACGGGCCCGGCCGCAACGGGCGCCGAAGCACAGGGAACCAGCGCGGCCGCGGGCGCCCAGGCACAGGAGACCGGCGCGGCCGCAGCGGGTGCCGGAACACAGGGAATCAATGCGCCTGCCGCAAGCTCCGAAGCACAGGGGACCAGTACGGCCGCGGCCGTCGGAGCATCGGAAACAAACGCGGCCGCCGCGGGTACCGGAGCACAGGGAACCAGTGCGGGGACCACGGGCACCGGATCATCGGAAGAGAAGGGTACGACCGCCGCTCAGTCGGAAAAGCCGGAAAAACTGCCCCCGGTATCGTATCCGAAAGGACTGGTCGTCAACAGTCGGATCCGCGAGCTTCGGAAGAAAAGTGAATATATCATCGGCTGGATCAAAATGGACGATATGGAAGAGCCGGTGGTTCACAAGGACAACACTTTCTTCCTGGATCATGACGCCTTTGGGAAAAAGAATGTCAACGGGGCGATCTTTATGGATCAGGAGACCAACCTGCTGACCAGGCCCTATACGATTATCCTTTACGGGCATAACATGAAAAGCGGCGCGATGTTCGGGAACCTGCTGAAATACAAACAGTTCTCCTACTGCTACAAGCATCGGATGCTTCGCTTCGACACGCTGTATGAAGAGGGAGAATACGAAATTTTTGCCGTGACGACTGTCAGCCTGGTTCCCGGAACGAGCCGGTATGTCAGCCTGGCGGGGCTGCTGTCCGACTACAGGACGCCGAGACGCGAGGCGCTGAACAAGCTGTACAACCAGAGCCCTCACGGCCGGATGGCCGATGTGAACGAAGAAGATCAGCTGCTTTTGCTGATTACCTGCGACGGGAACGACGATGAAAGGCTGGTCGTGGCCGCCAGAAGAAACCGGGAAGGATAAAAGATATACTGGATAGCTTCAGAAGGAGACAGAGAATGCAGACACTGATCGGACCTGACAATCACTGGGCGCTTCTGGCGATTCTTTTTGCGTGCACAGCGCTGGCCATCTGGCTGGAACAGAAAGCGAAGTGGGCGGCGAAGATCGGCGGCGCCATCCTGACGCTGGTCATGGCGATCGCGCTGGTGAATCTGAACGTAATCCCGGCCAGCGCGCCGGTTTTTGACGACACCGTCTGGGGTTATGCCGTGCCGATGGCGATTCCGCTATTGCTGCTGGAATCCAATCTCCGCAAAATCCGCCGTGAGACCGGGCGTTTCCTGCTGATCTTCCTGATCGGCTCGGCGGGCACGGTGGCGGGGGTTCTGCTGGCGACCGCGCTGCTGAAGGGAAATGTGCAGGGCCTTCCGGGCGTCGGCGCGATGATGACGGGCTCGTATATCGGCGGCGGCGTGAACTTTACAGCGCTGGCGGACGCCTTCCATGTGGACAGCACGCTGATTTCCTCCGCGACGGTGGCGGATAATCTGAACATGGCGCTCTATTTCCTGGCCCTGCTGGGTATCGCGGGCAGCGCTTTTTTCCGGAAACACTATCCGCATCCGCATATCGATGAGGTGCTTTCCGCGGGAAAGAAGGACGATTCCAAAACGCTGGCCTCCCAGTACTGGACGCGGAAAAATGTTTCCCTGAAGGATATCGCCCTCAGCCTGGCCTACGCGGCCGTGGTTGTTTTTCTGGCCCGGACGGTCTCCGGCTTTTTCGCCGGCGTGATTCCCAAGGACAACTGGCTGACCCAGATGCTCAACACCTTCTTTGGCAGCCAGTATGTATGGATTACGAACTTCTCCGTGCTCTTTGCCACCTGCTTTGATAAGGCGGCGCAGGAGCTTCACGGGGCGAAGGAGCTGGGAACCTGGCTGATCTACCTGTTCTTCTTTGTGATCGGCGTTCCGGCCGTCATCGGGCCGCTTCTGGCCAACGCGCCGATCCTGCTGCTGTTCTGCCTGATTGTGGTGCTGGTGAACATGCTGTTCTGCTTTGTGGGCGGCAAGCTGCTTCATTTCGATCTGGAGGATATCATTCTGGCCTCCAACGCCAACATCGGCGGGCCGACGACCGCGGCGGGCATGGCCATTTCCCAGGGATGGACGAAGCTGGTCGGGCCCTGCATGCTGGTGGGCACCTTCGGCTATGTGATCGGCACATGGCTCGGGATTCTGGTTGGCTCGCTTCTGGGCGCGTAGGAGGTGTATACATGAAGTACTCATCGGATGCCTCGGGCTTTGTCAGCATCGGGGAAGCGGTGCCGGATGTGATCCTGGAAATCCGGTATTATTCCACTTTTAATTTCATCGGGGAGCGGATCGACGGATATGAAGCGCCCATTGCGCTTTTGACCCGGGAGGCGGCCGAAGCGCTGCGCAGGGCCAGCGACCAGGCCGTCGCGCGGGGCTTCCGCCTGAAGGTCTATGACGCCTACCGGCCCCAGATGGCCGTGGATCATTTTGTCCGATGGGCTTCGGATCCGGGGGACGTTCGCATGAAGGAACTGTTCTATCCGGATCTTGAGAAGGCCCGGCTGATTCCCGAGGGATACATCGACGCGCACTCCGGGCACAGCCGCGGGAGCACGGTGGATCTGACGCTCTTTGACACACGCGCGCAGCGGGATGCCGATATGGGCGGATATTTTGATTATCTGGGAGAGCTGAGCCACCCGGACTATCCGGGGGTTACCCGGGAACAGGCCGCGGGGCGCGGGCTGCTGCGCGAGATCATGACAGGGGCGGGATTCCGCCCCCTCGCGGAGGAATGGTGGCATTTTACGCTGGATCCCGAACCGTATCCGGATACCTATTTTACCTTCCCGATTCGATTTTGAAGCGCTTTCCGGAG
>CAMOGC010000040.1 GCA_946613955.1 uncultured Clostridia bacterium | reverse complement strand
CGTTGAGCTCGGAATAGGCGTTGGCCATCTCCCAGCCGTTCATGAAGAACTCAAACCGCTCCACGTAGTCGGGATCCTCGGGCTTGCGCTTGGTCAGCGGGGAAATCTCCACCGGATGATCCATGACGAAGGTGGGCTGAATCAGATGCTCCTCCACATAGGTTTCGAAGAACAGATTCAGAATATCCCCCTTCTTATGGCGCTCCTCGTATTCGATGTGATGCTCCTTCGCGGCGGCGCGGGCCTCCTCCAGGGTATGAATCCGGTCGAAATCCACCCCGCTGTACTGCCGGACGGCGTCCTTCATGGTGATCCGGGCGAAAGGCTTCCCGAGATCCATTTCCACGCCGTTATAGGAGATCTTCGTGGTTCCCAGGACCTCCTGGGCCACATAGCGGTACATGTTCTCCGTCAGATCCATCATCCCGTGATAATCGGTATAGGCCTGATAAAGCTCCATCAGGGTGAACTCGGGATTATGCCGGGTGTCCAGCCCCTCGTTCCGGAAGACGCGGCCGATTTCGTAAACCCGCTCCAGCCCGCCGACGATCAGGCGCTTCAGATACAGCTCCAGGCTGATCCGCAGCTTGAAATCCTCGTCCAGGGCGTTGAAATGGGTTTCGAAGGGGCGGGCGGCGGCGCCGCCGGCATTGGCTACCAGCATGGGGGTCTCCACCTCGAGGAAGCCCTGCCCGTCCAGATACCGGCGGATGGCGCTGATAATCCGGAACCGCTTGATAAAGGTATCCTTGCTTTCCGGGTTCATGATCAGATCCACATACCGCTGCCGATACCGCAGATCCACATTGGTCAGCCCGTGGAACTTTTCCGGCAGGGGCTTCAGGCTCTTGCTCAGCAGGGTGAAGGAGTCCGCGTGAATGGAAACCTCCCCCGTCTTGGTCTTGAACACCGTCCCGGTCACGCCCACCAGGTCGCCGATATCATCCTTTTTGAAGTCGGCGTAGGCTTCCTCGCCTACCGCGTCCCGGGCCACGTAGACCTGAATCATCCCCTGCAGATCCTGCACATGGCAGAAAGAGGCCTTCCCCATAATCCGCTTGCTCATCAGCCGGCCGGCGACGCTGACTTCCTTTCCCTCCAGGGCGTCAAAGCCGCTGATCACCTCCGCGCTGTGATGGGTCACGTCGTATTTTGTGATCCGATAGGGATCCTTTCCCGCCTCCTGCAGCGCGCGCAGCTTGTCGCGGCGGATGCCCTCCTGCTCGCTCAGATTCTGAACCGTTCCGGTATTCTCTGCCATGTGTCTTCTCCTGTGTTTTTCTGGTTTGCGATTCTTTGGGTACTCCTCAGATCTTTTTGATGTTCATGATCTTGTAGCGCAGGGTTCCGGCCGGGATGGCGATGGAAACCGTCTGGCCCTTTTTCGCGCCCTGCAGGCCCGCTCCCACGGGGCTGTCGACGGAGATCCGGTCGTTAAAGGGATCGGCCTCGTTGGCGGCCACGATAGCGTATTCAATCGTGTCCCCCGTATCCAGATCCTTCACCTTGACGCTGGTTCCGATGGAAACCTGCTCGGTGGTGATTTCGTCGTCGGCCACGACCGTGGCGGTCCGGATGGTGGCCTGCAGACGGGTAATCTCCGCCTCGACCTTGGCCTGTTCCTTCTTCGCCTCGTCATATTCCGCGTTCTCGCTCAGATCCCCGAAGCCGCGGGCGATGGCGATCTGTTCGCTGACCTCGTTCCGCCGGACCGTAATCAGATAGTCCAGCTGTTCCTCCATTTTTTTCAGGCCGCTTTCGGTCAGAATGGTTCCTTTTTCCTCACTCATGCTGCATCTCTCCTGTTTCATAATCAAGGCGCACCCCGCCGGGTTCCGGCCAAGGTGCGCTCAGAATGATCCTCCTGGGAACGGGTGCCATTATACCCACTGAACCCTTGTCTGTCAAGGGGTTTCGATGGAAAGCATTTCCGCGGGAATGTGGCAGTATCCCCCCGGATTCTTCTCCAGATACTTCTGATGGTATTCCTCCGCGTCATAAAAGTTCTGGATCGGCCCCACCTCCACCGCCAGGGGCCTGTCATATTTTTCCTGCTCCCTGGCCATCCTTTTTTCAATCACGGGAAGCTGCTCGGGATCCTCGTAATAGATGCCCGTCCGATACTGGATCCCCGCGTCGTGCCCCTGCCGGTTGACGGAGACCGGGTCGATGACCATAAAATATTTGTCCAGCAGGCTTTCCAGGGGGATCACGTCCTCATCAAACCGGATCCGGACCGTTTCCGCGTGTCCGCTGTCGGCGCAGACCTCCTGATAGGTCGGGTTGGCCTTCCCGCCGTTGGCATAGCCGACCCGGGTTTCCAGCACACCCCGAAACTGGTCGAAGAAGGCCTGCGTTCCCCAGAAGCATCCTCCGGCCAGATAGATGGTTTTTTCCATGGGTTCTTTCCTGCCGGCGCGGCCGCCGGCGCAAAAGGGATTTCGAAAACCCGCCGCGGATTTGGGTCTTCGAGCGGATTATTTGTTCTTCAGCCGCCGGTCGCTCTTGCGGGCCAGCCACGTGCCGAAGGACTGGAATACCTGTACCAGGATCACCAGGACAATCAGCGCCGACAGCAGCACCGCGTGGTTGGAGCGCTGCTGCCCCTGGGCGATGGCCAGGTTGCCCAGGCCGCCGCCGCCCACCGCGCCGGACATGGCCGTGTAACCCAGGATCGTGGTAATGGCGGTGGTGAAGGCGGTAATCAGGCTGGGAACGCTTTCCGGCAGCATCACGTGGATCACCGTCTGCCAGGCGCTTGCGCCGGAGGACTGGGCCATCTCGATGATGTTGGGGTTCAGTTCCCGCAGGGATGCCTCCACCAGCCGGGCCACGAAGGGAAACGCCGCGATCACCAGGGGAACGATGACCCCCGCGTCGCCCACGGCCGATCCCAGCAGCATCCGGGTAAAGGGCATCAGCAGCACGATCAGGATGATGAAGGGGGCGGACCGAAGCAGATTGATGAGCCAGTTCAGAAACGCCATCAGCCCCTTCGGCAGCGGGCGGATGCCCTTGGCGTCCCCGGTCACCAGGATCACTCCGAGCGGCAGCCCGATGAGGATCGCCAGCAGCGTGGAAATCAGGGTGATATAAAGGGTGGAAAAGGTGGCTGAGAGGAAATCCTGCTGAATGATTCCCCAGGCGTCCGCCACCTTCTTCTCGCTGAAATACCTCGCCAGATACTCGTTCATGCCATTCCCTCCTCTCCGGCCTTTCGCTCCTCATCCTGCAGGGACTTCACCGGGTATTCCACATCCACCTGGATGCTCAGATCCGGCGTCCGGCTCAGGTATTCCACCGCCCGGGCCAGCTCATCCGGACCTCCGGGAATATTCAGCAGCATGCTGCCGTAGACCCGTCCGTTCAGCGTCCGGGTGGTGGCGGAAAGGATGTTGGCGGCGATGCGGCAGTCAATGGCCATGGAAGCGATGAGGGGCCGGGTGGCCGCCTCGGCGCCGTGGAAAACCAGGCGCACCATCTGCTGATGGGCGGTTCCGAAGGAATCGATCCCCTCCGCCATGTCCGGATAAACCAGGCGCTTGGTGGCCTCGGCGCGGGGATTGGAGAACACCTCGCTGACGTCCCCTTCCTCGACCACGGAGCCGTTTTCCAGAATCGCCACCCGGTTGCAGACCTCCTGCACGACGCTCATCTGGTGGGTAATAATGATGACCGTGATGCCCAGCTCCTGATTGATCGAGCGAATCAGGGACAGAATGTCGTGGGTGGTCTTGGGATCCAGGGCGGAGGTCGCCTCGTCGCACAGCAGCACCTTCGGATCCGTTGCCAGCGCCCGGGCGATGGCGATCCGCTGCTGCTGCCCGCCGGAAAGCTGGGCCGGATAGGCCTGCGCCTTGTCCGGCAGCGCCACCGTTTCCAGCAGGGACATGGCCCGCCGGGTCGCCTCTTCCCGGGGCATATGGATCAGCTTCAGCGGCAGCATGACGTTCTGCAGGCAGTTTCGCTGCATCAGCAGATTAAAGCTCTGGAAGATCATGGTGATATGATGGCGCATTTCCTGCATCTGCTTCTTGCTCAGGGAGCCCAGATCCACGCCATCCATCATCACCGTGCCCTCCGTCGGGCGCTCCAGCATGTTGATACAACGGACCAGCGTGCTCTTTCCCGCGCCGCTCATGCCGATGATGCCATAGATGTCCCCGTCATGAATGGTCAGGTTCACGTTGCGCAGGGCGTCCACCGTACCGCCGGCGGTCGTGAAGCTTTTGGACAGATTGCGAATTTCGATCATGCGGTCTTTACCTCCGAATGGGGGGATGAAAATACCGGTTCAGGAGGATCCCCGCCGGAAACGAACGCTCGGTTTCCGGGGCGGTCCGCCCGGGAGAATGAGAATACCGGATACGCACAAAGGCACCGGCCGGAAAACCGGCCGGTGTCGAGGCCTCGCGACCCGTTTTATTTCGCGGGAGTCAGAACCGTCAGGTCCTTGGTCTGTCCGCCGTAGATCGCCATGGGTTCCACATGGACGGGCGCCACGATGGCCAGATGGGTGCCGTTGTCGGCGTTGAAGCTTTCCTGATACGGAATATGGGCGAAGAAGTTGGCGTACACGTCGCCGGCTTCCACGAAGTCGTTGGGCGTCACATAATCGGTCACCTGGATCACTTCCAGCTCGATGCCTTTCTCCGCCAGGATTTCCTTGGCGATGTTGGCGATGGGCTCATGGGGCACCGGGGTCACGGCGATGCTCAGCTTCGTTCCCTTCAGGGCCTCGTAATCCACCGTGGCATCATATCCGTCGGTGGGTTTATCGATGACGGCGACCACGGAGCCGTCGGTATAGGTCGTGTTGATATAGTCAACGACCTTCTGGCTGGTGAAGGCGGCGATCAGCGCCTTGGTGGCGTCGGAATCCTTGTTCTCCTCCTTGACGCACAGCACGTTGCTGTAGGGGGAGTCGGAGCTTTCGCGGGCCAGCCCGTCGGCGGCGGGATTCAGGCCGGCGTCGAGCGCGAAGTTGTTGTTAATGATGGCGAAATCCACATCCGGCAGCACATTGGGCAGGTTTTCGGCCGCCATCTCGGTAAATTCGATCTCCACCTTCGTGGAGGTAATGTCCTTGACCGTCGCCGTAATGCCGGCTTCAGGATTCAGCTCCAGCACGCCCAGGCTCTGCAGCAGCAGCAGCGCGCGGCCCTCGTTGGTCGGGTCGTTCGGGATGGCGATCTTGAAGCTGTCCGCCATGGCCATCGTGCTCATACCCAGGGTGCCAACCGCCAGAACCAGTGCGCAGATCCACAATGCCAGTTTTCTCATGTTTCTCATCCTCCTCTAAAAACATACCCGTTTGAAGGGTTGAAAGCAGTATAATCATTTTCCCGCCGCAATGCAACCTCAAATGCAAAAGAAAAACACAAAAGTACGTCCTTCGTCACGCACCGCGCGCCGCTTTTTTCGCGCGCCCGGAAGAGCGTTGTATTTCCCGCGCAGGCGCGCACCGGCGGAAGGAGCATAGCGGCGTTCCGGAAAGCCCTTATCCCTTTTTCAGCAGCTTCAGCGCCATGTCCATCAGGTCGCCCACGGTTTTGGCCTGGCCCAGGGCCAGCTTGATGGCCTGCTTTTCCAGGAAGGAAATGGGATGATCCCTGTTTTCCTCAAACCATTTCACCAGAATCTGAATATCCTCGTTTTCCATTTTGTCCGCCTCCTGTTTTTGTTTTTTTCCGCCCGGCGGGTATCCGGCGCGGTCATTGTTGCTGCGTCATACCGTTCTCCGCGGCGGAATCCCCTGGCCTTTCCTTCCGGCGTGTTACCGCGCAGTCTCTTCCCCCGGTTCCAGATTCAGGATGATCAGCTCCAGGGGATCGTTGATCCGGGGCAGCCGCGATCCGTTGGTCATCCCCCGGGAAAGGATCATCCTTCCGCCGTCGTGCAGCCCATGGGTCAGCTTCGGGAAAAAACCCTGGCCCGGCGCGTAAAGCCCCCGGCCGAAAAGCTGCACCTGCCCCCCGTGCGCGTGGCCGCAGACGGTGAAATCGATATCCCGGCCCCGAACCGCGTCCCGCCAGACCTCCGGATGGTGGCACATCAGCAGCCGGAATCCCTCTTTTTCTTCGAAACGGTCGAGAAAATCCGTGTCCGCCCCGCGGTTCCGCCGGCTGCTGAGCCCGCCCAGCCGGATGCCTTCCCAGAGGCAGTCCGCGTCGTCCAGCAGCGTCACCCGGCTCTCCCGCACCAGCCGAAACCATTCCTCCCGGAAAGCGCACTTCCGCTCATGGTTCCCGATGGAATAGAAAACCGGCGCGGCCTCCGGCGCCTCCCGCAGAAAGCGGGCGGCCTCCGCGTAGCTCCTCCGGTGCCTGTTCACCAGGTCTCCCGGCACCAGAATCGCGTCCGAGGCCCGAAAATCCTCCATGACGTCGTCAAAGTCCTCGGAATGCAGATCCGCCGCCACCGCCAGCCGAAGCGGCCGGGGGATCTTCGGGGAGCGGATCGTATGATACACCCGAACCCTCTTCAGCCTCATGAGCCCGCGTCCTTTCGCGCCCGGGCCGCGAGGAAAAGGCCCCCCGCGCCCAGGAGGATCAGGGCCGCCGCCATGCCGACCGTTTCCCACGTCAGCGTCCCCGCGACGATACGATACTGCATGGCGAAGATCTCCGAGGCCTCCGCGATCATCCCCTGGATGTTGATCCGCTTCACCATCAGCAGTCCCAGCAGCATCAGCAGCCCGCAGGCGCCCATGGCCCCGCCGATATACCGCCCGGCGTATCGGATGTTCCGGCTCATCAGCAGGGCGATCACCCCCGCGAGCATCAGGGAGGCCAGCGCCGCCACCGGCGGAATCTTCCGGACCGTCGCGAACAGCGTCCCCAGCGGCAGCCTGGCGCCGACCTTGCTGATCAGGGACTGAAGCAGGCTGTCCCGGAAAAGGACGGAGGTTTTCCGGATCTTTTCGCTGACCCGCAGCGTGATGGTCTCCGCCATGCTCTTGACCATCCGGGGATCCATCCCCGCTGTCCAGCTTTCATCCGCCCGGAGCGCTTCCTCCCCGCCGGAGAGGTAGAAGACCGGCAGGGGCCCGGTTTTTCCCCGGGTGCCGAAGTCCGTCGCCCAGGCGGCGATTTCCCGGTTCAGCCCTTCGACGCTTTCCCGCCTGACCAGGGGAATCAGGGTTTCCGGCGCGAAGCCGTATTCCTCCGCGGCCTGGCGGATTTTCTCCTCGATCCGGGCCATCTGCCGGTCCAGGACTTCGGGATTGGAGGCCGCCCGGTTATACAGCGCCGGGGATGTCATCACCTGAACCCCCAGCAGCCCCGCCATCGTGACCCCCAGGGTCAAAACAAGCGCCAGCGCCGTCAGAAAGGCAAAAACGCGGGCCGCCGCGCAGGGCATCTTCCGTTCCTTTTTCATGCCGTCACCACCAGTTTGATTACCACGTGAATCGCGTCGGCCACCGTGCCGCCCCATCGGATCCCGGCATAAATCATCGCCGCCGCGAATGGCAGCGCCAGCCACAGGGGCGTGGTCCACAGGCCGGCCTTTTCCCTATTTTTCACTCTTCCGGGTCCTCTCCCTTCTCCGGCGCCGTTTCTGCTGGGTATCGTCCTTCATGGGCGCCTCACCCCGCAGCTCCAGCAGCCTGTCTCTCAGCTTGGCCGCCCGTTCAAACTCCAGTCCCTTCGCCGCCGAGAGCATCTCGTCCTCGATCTGGCGGGCCAAGGCCTCCCTTTCCTCGTCGGTCAGGGGCTGTTCGGAAGTTTCCTCGACCTTCTTCGTAATCTCCAGCACATTGCGGATGGCGTTGCGTACCGTCTCCGGCGTAATCCCGTGCGCCTCGTTGTAGGCCTGCTGAATGGCCCGGCGCCGGTTGGTTTCCGTCATGGCCTTTTCCATGCTTCCCGTCAGCGTATCGCCGTAGAGGATCACCCGCCCGTCCACGTTCCGCGCCGCCCGGCCGATGGTCTGGATCAGGGAGGTTTCGCTCCGCAGGAAACCCTCCTTGTCCGCGTCCAGGATGGCCACCAGCGCCACTTCCGGCAAATCCAGCCCCTCCCGCAGCAGGTTGATTCCGACCAGCACGTCGTATTCCCCCATCCGCAGATCCCGCAGCAGCTGCATCCGCTCGATGGTCAGAATATCGCTGTGCAGATAGCGAACCCGGATTTCCAGATCCTTAAGGTATTCCGTCAGGCTTTCCGCCATCCGCTTGGTCAGCGTGGTGACCAGCACCCTTTCATTTTTCGCCGTCACCTTCCGGATTTCCTCCACCAGGTCGTCCACCTGCCCGGTGGCGGGCCGGAGAATCACCTTCGGATCCAGCAGCCCCGTAGGCCGGATAATCTGTTCCACCACCTGCTGGGCACGCTCCTGCTCATAGGGCCCGGGCGTGGCGGACACAAAGATGGTCTGGCCGATCCGCGCCTCGAACTCATGAAACAGCAGGGGCCGGTTGTCAAAGGCCGAGGGCAGGCGGAACCCGTAATCCACCAGGGTTTCCTTCCTGGCCCGGTCCCCGTTGTACATGGCCCGGATCTGGGGCACGGTCACATGGCTTTCGTCGATCAGCGTCAGGAAATCCCCCGTAAAATAATCCAGCAGGGTATAGGGCGCGTCCCCCGGCTTCCTCCCGTCGAAATACCGGGAATAGTTCTCGATCCCCTGGCAGTATCCGATTTCCCGCATCATCTCGATGTCATACCGGGTCCGCTGGGCGATCCGCTGGGCCTCCAGCAGGCGGCCCGCCTTCTCGAATTCGTCGATCCGCTCCGCCAGATCCCGCTCGATCTCCCCGATGTGCTCCTCCATATGGGCCGGATCCGTGGCGTAATGGGTGGCGGGGAAAAGCGCGGCGTGCTCCAGCGTCGCCAGCACATGCCCGCTGACCGCGTCGATCTCGCAGATCCGGTCGATCTCGTCCCCGAACAGCTCGATCCGGATGGCTTTGGCGTGTTCCCCGGCGGGGATGATCTCCACCGTGTCCCCCTTGACCCGGAAGGTTCCCCGCGCGAACTCCACGTCGTTCCGCTCATATTGAATGTCGATCAGCGCCCGCAGCAGGTCTCCCCGCTCGATTCGCATTCCGGGCCGCAGGCTGATCATCTGGCCCTCGTATTCGCTGGGATCCCCCATGGAATAGATGCAGCTGACGGAGGCGACGATGATCACGTCCTTCCGCTCCCGAAGGGCGGCGGTGGCGCTGTGGCGCAGCCGGTCGATCTCGTCGTTGATGGAGGCGTCCTTCTCGATATAGGTATCCGAGGAGGCGATATAGGCCTCCGGCTGATAATAGTCGTAATAGCTGACGAAGTATTCCACCCGGCTGTCCGGAAAGAAAGCCTTCAGCTCGCTGCAAAGCTGAGCCGCCAGGGTTTTGTTATGGGCGATCACCAGGGTGGGCTTCTGAACCTTCTCGATGACCGAGGCCATGGTAAAGGTTTTTCCGCTGCCCGTTACGCCCAGCAGAATCTGATCCTTCAGCCCTTCCTTTACGCCCCTGGCCAGGGCCTCAATCGCCTCGGGCTGATCCCCGCTGGGGGCGTAGGGCGCTTTTAAGACAAATCGATCCATGCTCTCTCCTGATCCTTCGGGTACTGCATCGTGATAATCATCCCGTCCCGGCCGCAGTATGTTTCCGGAAAAACCTCCCGGGCCGCGGGCAGAAAGTCCTCCGGGGTTTCCAGGCTGGTGCTGAAATGCGTCAGCACCAGTTTCCCCGTTCCCGCTTCCCGGGCGATCTCCGCCGCCTCGGAAAACAGCATATGATGATTCTTCAGGGCCAGGGGGCGCTTTTCCTCCTCCCCGTACATGCCCTCCAGAATCAGCAGATCCGTATCCTTCGCGTATTTGGTCAGCGTTTCGCAGGGCCGGGTGTCCGTGGAAAAAGCGAAGGAGATCCCTTTCCGGGGCGCGCCGGTCACCTCCTCCGGCCGAACCTTCCGCAGCCCCACCCGGACGCTTTCCCCCGCCTGCAGTTTTTTCCATTCCCGCATGGGCACGCCCAGCGCCTCCGCCTTCGCCGGATCGAAGCGGGAGGCCCGGGGCAGCTCAAACCGGAACCCGTAGCAGGGGATCCCGTGGTTTACCGGGAAAGCCCGGATCTTCAGCCCGATCATCTCAAATGCCCGCCCCTCCGGGGGGAATTCGTGCAAAAGCACCGGGAAGCCCAGCTTCGGAACGATGACGCACAGGCCCTCCACCACCCTTTTCAGCCCCGCCGGGCCGAAAATGTCGAAGGGCTCCGTCCGCCCGGCCTTTTCCAGGCTCAGCAAAAGCCCGGCCAGCCCCGTGCAGTGGTCCCCGTGAAAATGGGTCAGCGCCAGCCCGTCCAGGCACCGGAAGCCCCATTTCAGCTTCCGGATGCCGACCTGGGTCCCTTCCCCGCAGTCGACCAGCATTCCCCGGCCGTTGACCCGGAGATAGGCGGAGGACAGCGCCCGCTCCGGCATGGGGAGCGTTCCCCCGGTCCCCAGCAGGCATAAATCCATCATGGGCGCGCCTCCTTTCCCGCTTTCTGGCCCTGTCCGTTCATTGTAACGGTCGCCGCC
>CAMOGC010000039.1 GCA_946613955.1 uncultured Clostridia bacterium | reverse complement strand
GCGCCGCTTTCGCCAACGGCAACATCGCCATGATGCCCATGGGCTACTGGTATGTGTCCACCCTGATCGGATACAACAAGGACGGCACCTGCTCCTTCAACTGGGGCATCACCGCTGTTCCCCACAAGGAAGGCGTGAAGGCCGGTTCCTCCTTCGGCAACCTGACCGGCGCCATGATCAACAACAAGAGCGAGAACAAGGATCTGGCCTGGGAATACATCTCCTGGCTGGGCGGCGAGGAAGGCGCGGCTGCGACCGCTTCCGTGGGCGCCCGTCCCGCGTTCGTCTCTGAATCCATCGCGGCGGCCATGTCCAGCGTGGAAGGCTTCCCGACCGATGAAACCAGCAAGGGAGCCCTGATCCCCTCCTTCGTCGGCATGGAATGGCCGGTGGTGGAGAAGGTCGCGGACATCAAGACCATCGTCAACGAAGAGCACTCCAACATCATGTCCCGTGAAATCACCCCCGAGGAAGGTATCCAGGAGATGAACGAGCGGGTGGCCGAGCTGTTTGAGTAATCGGACGGCGAAAGCATGAAGCATTGAACGGAAAGGGCAGGGAAGTGACTTGCTTCCCTGCCCTTTCTCAAAAAAGCGGACGCGAAAAACCGTTCGCATCGGTGAACCGAACGGTTCAAGGTGCCGCCTTTTCCTCCGACCGGGATCGGAAGCCGGCCGGAGGAAAGGGCGGGCCGCCCAAAGAAAGGGGAGAAAACAATGACCCAGGGAAAGACCGGCAAAAAAAGACATCGGATGGGCCGGCTGGAGCGAAAGAAGACACTGATTGCCTATTCCTTCCTGGCGCCCAACTTTCTGGGCTTCGCCATTTTTACGCTGGTGCCAGTGATCTGCGCCATCGCCCTGTCGCTGTTCGAGTGGAACGGCGGGGACATCTCCCGGATGAACTTTGTGGGGATCAACAATTACGCCACGATTTTCAACGCGAAGAAAATCGCGGAAAAGGGCATCGGGTATTTCTTCAGCCGGGTCGATCTGGGCATCGCGCTGAAGAACACGGTGTTCTATACGCTGATCACGGTACCGCTGACGCTGGTCTTCGCGCTGGGGCTGGCCATCCTGCTGAACCGGATCCGCGGGGCGGTCTTTTTCCGGGGCGTGTTCTTCTTCCCGTACGTCGCCTCCATGGTGGCCATCTGCGTGTGCTGGTCCTTCATGCTGATGAAGGACGGGCCCATCAACCAGATGATCATGGGGCTGGGGATTCCCTTCAACAAATCCTGGACCGCCGACAGCGGTATGGCGATCTGGTCCATCATCCTGGTCAGCGTCTGGCGGAACATGGGATATTACATGGTCATCTATCTGGCCGCGCTGCAGAATGTGCCGCGGGAGCTGATGGAGGCCGCCACGGTGGACGGGGCGGGAAAATGGCAGCAGTTCTGGCATGTGACGCTGCCCCAGCTCAAGCCCACCACCTTCTTCGCCTCCATCATGATGATCATCTCCTGCTTTAAGATTTACGACGTGGTGGCGATCATGACCGACGGCGGCCCCGGCCGGTCGACGAAGATGCTGGTTACCTATATCTATGAGGAAGCTTTCGTCAAGGTCCGCTACGGGCAGGCCAGCGCCATTTCGATGGTGCTGCTGGTCATCGTGCTGGTGATCACGATCATCCAGTTCCGCTCCGAGAGCAAATTCTCCAACGACTGAGAAAGGAGGAAAACATCATGGAACGGCCGATTTATCAAAAACCGATTCGAAAGGACAACCCGATTCTGTCCCAGGTCATCCGGGTGATCATCTACATCGTTCTGATCGCCATGGCGGCCTTTACGCTGATTCCCTTCGTATGGATGGTTTCCTCCTCGCTGAAGCTGGACCGGGAGGTTTTTACCTATCCGATCAAGTGGATCCCGGAAACCTTCCACTGGGAGAACTACCGGCTGATCTGGCAGAAGGTGCCGCTGCTGACCTATTTCAAGAACACGGCTTTCATCGCCGTCGTCGTAACGCTGCTGCAGACGCTGACCTCCTCCTTCGCGGCCTACGCCTTCGCGAAGCTGACCTTCCGGGGAAGGGATACCCTTTTCCTGGCCTATATCGGCACCATCGCCGTGCCATGGCAGGCGTATATGCTGCCCCAGTTCATCATGATGCGGTCCATGGGCCTGTATGACACGCTGTGGGCGATGGTGGTGCTGCAGGCTTTCAGCGCCTTCGGCGTTTTCCTGATGCGCCAGTTTTACCGGGGCATCCCCACGGAGCTTTGCGAGGCGGCGCGGCTGGACGGGCTGAGCGAATACGGCATCTGGGCGCGGATCATGCTGCCGCTCAGCAAGGCCGCCATCGCCACGCTGGTGATCTTTACCTTCGTCGGCACCTGGAACGACTATATGGGCCCGATGATCTATCTGACCCGGGACTCCAACAAGACCATCCAGGTCGGTCTGAGAAGGTTCGTTCAGGAAAACTCCAGCGACTATCATCTGATCATGGCGGCGAGCCTTTGCTCCCTGGTTCCGGTTTCCATCATGTTCTTCGCGCTGCAGAAATACTTTATCGAAGGGATCGCAACCAGCGGTCTGAAGGGATAAAGAAGGAGAAACATGTTCACCGCATTTCTGAAAGACCATCCGATGGAGGAGCTGCTGACCGACGGGCTCCCCATGCGGGTTCCTTCGGCGGAGGACCGCCCGGCCTGGGACGGAGTCCGCGAACCCCACCGGCAGGCGATCCTGCGGCGGCATCGGATATGGGCAAATAAACCCTATCCCATGCGGACGGCCTCGGGCTTTCTGGCCTTTTCCCGATCCGGCAGCCGGCAGGCGGATGAGATGCCCTATTTTTTCCGGCGCAGGAAGCTGTGCGTGGCGGCGCTGGCGGAATGCCTCGCGCCTTCGGGAAAGGTGCCGGACGAGGTCATCGACGGCATCTGGGCGATCCTGGAGGAGAGCAGCTGGGTCATCAGCGCGCATAACATCAACCCCATTCCCGGCGCGCCGAAGCCCTCGGAAAAACCCCTGCCGGATCCGGAAGATCCGTACGTGGATCTGTTTTCCGCCCAGACGGGGATGATCCTGGCCATCATCCGGCGGATGCTGGGGAAGGAAATGGACGCGGTCACACCCCTGATCGGGGAGCGGATCAGCCGGGACATCCGCGGGCGGATCCTGGAGCCCTTTCTCCGGAGAGACGATTTCTGGTGGATGGGCGTCAAGCGGAAGGATCTGAACAACTGGACGCCCTGGATCGTTTCCAATGTCCTCCTGATCGCCGGGCTGGAGCCCCTGGAGCGGGGAGAGAAGGCCCGGATTCTGGAAAGAGCCTGCGCGATGCTGGACCGGTGGCTGGACACGGTGCCGGACGACGGCGGATGCGACGAGGGCGCGGGATACTGGAATATGGCCGGAGGCGCGCTGCTGGACTGTCTGGAGGCGCTGGAGGGGATGACCGGGGGCGCCCTGAGCTTCCGGAAGGAAGAGAAGATCCGCCGCGTCCTGACCTTTCCCCGGAAGATGGAAATCGGGCACCGGTGGTTTCTGAACTTCGCGGACTGCGACGCCCGGCCCTTCCTGTCCCGGGAACGGGTCGAGGCGGCGGGCCTCTACGCGGAGGACGCGGGCATGGTCGCCCTGGGCCGAAAACTGCGGGACGCGCCGCTGGCGGAGCTGGACGACGTGCCCCATCTGAGCCGGGTACTGAAGGCGCTCTTTCGTCCCCAGGGGGGACTGATCAAGAGGAAGGCGGAGACGGACACGTGGCTGCCGGATCTGCAGGTACGGCTGGTGCGGCGCGGCGCGTGGAGCCTGGGATGCAAGGGCGGGAACAACGGGGAAAACCATAATCACAACGACGTGGGCTCCCTGATCCTGTTCCGCGCTTCCGATCCGGTGCTGGTGGACGCGGGAAACGCGGTCTATACGGCCAAAAGTTTTTCCGACGAGCGCTATACCCTCTGGCATACCCGGAGCGCCTGGCACAATCTCCCCCTGATCGGGGACGCGGAGCAGGCGCCGGGCCTCAGCCATGGGGCCAGGGACGTTCAGATGCTGCCGGACGGGATGGAGATGGAGCTGGCGGAGGCGTATCCGGACAGCGCGGGGCTGGTCTCCTTTCATCGGCGGGCGGAGCTTTCGGAGGAAGGCCTGCGGGTGACGGATCGGATAGAAACCCGGGAGAAAATGCCGGTCACGTGGGTCTGGATGGTTCGGGAAAAGCCCGAGACGCGGAATCGCGTCCTGATCTTCGGCGGAACGGAGCTGGCGCTGCCGGAGGACGGCCAGGTCCGGGTCGAGGAAATCCCCATCACGGACGCCCGCATGGCGAGAAACTATCCCGGGAGCCTGTGGCGGATTCTGATCCGGACCCCGGCGGCCAGGGAACAGACCCGGGAATGGGTATTCCGCCGGAAAAGGGAGCGCGAAGACTGAGTACGCTCTCCGCGGGAAAAGGGCTTTGTTTTCCGCAAACGAGGCTCAGGGTTCGCTTCTGATCGCGCCGGGCCTGAAGCGAACGGACGGGAAAGGAAGCCGGCCGCTTTACGGCGCGGGAGTGGCAGGCGCACGCGATTCAAAAATACGAGCGAAGGAGAGACGGCTATGAATCCAGTTGGCGGCAATCCGCTGAAAACGAGGCAGGACACGGTTCGGGCCGCGGCGGCGATGATCGCCCCCCTGGTCGATTGTCTTACGCCGGGGAAGGCCCGGATGATCGTCGGGGAAGGATCCGCCCATTACAGCGAGGACGTGGCCGGGATGGAAGGCTGGTCCCGGGTGCTGTGGGCGCTGGTGCCCATGATGATGGGCGGCTGCCCGGAGGCGGAGCCCTTCTGGAAGCTGTGGCGGGAGGGCCTGATCCACGGAACCGATCCGGCTCATCCGGAATACTGGGGCGATATCCGGGAATATGATCAGCGGATGGTGGAAATGGCCGTCATCGGGGTCGGCCTCTGCTTCCTGCCGGACCGGTTCTACGGGGAGCTTTCCCCGGCGGAGCGGGAGAACCTGTTCCAGTGGCTGAACCAGATCAACCTCTACGATATGCCGAAGAACAACTGGCGGTTTTTCCGGATCCTGGTCAATATGGGCTTCCGGAAGGTGGGGCGGCCGGTGGACGGAGCCCGGATGAAGGAAGACCTGGACATGATGGAAAGCCATTATGTAGGGGACGGATGGTATTTCGATTATCCGACGAAGCGGGACTATTACACCATCTGGGGCTTCCATTTTTACAGCCTGCTCTACGCCCTGGCGGCGAAGGATTACGACGACCCCGCGGAGAAGGAACGGGCGGAGCGGATCCGGGAGCGGGCGCGGATCATCGCGCCTCGCTTTGCCTGCTGGTTTGACCGGGAGGGACGGGCGCTGCCCTACGGAAGAAGCCTGACCTACCGGTTCTGCCAGAGCGCGTTCTGGGCCGCGGCGGCCATGAACGGCATCGAAACGGAGGGCCTGGGCCCGGGCGAGATGAAGGGGATGCTGCTGAAAAACCTCCGTTTCTGGCTGAGCCTGCCGATTTTTGACCGGGGCGGAGCGCTGACCGTGGGATACGGGTATCCGAATCTTTGCGCGGCGGAGGGGTATAACGCTCCGGGATCGCCCTATTGGGCCATGAAGAGTTTCTTCCTGCTGGCCATGCCGGAGGATCATCCCTTCTGGCGGGCGGAGGAAAGGGCGTATACACCGCCCAGGGTGTTCCTGGACGAGCAGGTTCGGCTGCTGCTGACCCGGGACGCGGAAAACCGCCAGGTGGTCGCCTATACGGCGGGCAACCACGCCTGGGAGCATATGCACGAGGACGAGAAATACGAAAAGTTCGCCTATTCCACCTGCTTTGCCTTCTCCGTCACCAAGGAGGCCACGACCCTGGCCAAGGGGGCTTTTGACTCCATGCTGGCCGTCAAGCGGCAGGGGCGGGATCTCTGGCATGCCCGGAGCGGATGCGAAAGCTTCGCCCTTTCGGAAAAGGAAATCCGCTTCCGCTGGTCCCCGATGGAGGGCGTGATGATTGACTCCGTGATCAGACCGGTGGGCATGTGGCATATCCGGAAGCATGTGGTCAGGACGGAAATCCCCCTGGAAATCGCGGAGGGCGCCTTCTCCGTCCGGAAGGACTGGGCGGGGAAACGGCCCTGTGACCGGATTGCTTCCACCCTGCGCGCGGGCCGGGATTATGCCGCGGCCTCCGGCGCCTTCGGAAGCAGCGGGATTTTCGCCCTGCGGGGATATGCCGCCGGGGAGGTTATTTCCACGGAGCCCAACACGAATCTGATGTATCCCCGGTGCGTGCTGCCGACGCTCAAGGGCACGCTCGAGCCGGGAGAACATACGCTGGTCTGCGCCGTATGGGCGGACGCCGGCGTAATTTGCCCCGCCGAGGTGGAAAAGGAGGTTCGGGAGATTGCGGAATCGTTATGAGGAGGCGCTGATCAGGGCGGCGGAAAAATACAGAAGGACGGCGGAGGCCGCGGCCTGGGAAGGCATGATTCCCTATAAAAGCGAGGGGGGAAAATGGATCGCCTCTCCCCACGACGGCAACGGATGGTGGACGGGGGGCTTCTGGCCCGCGCTGATGTGGCAGTTTTATCACAAAACGTCGGATCCCTTCTTTCTGGAGGAGGCCAGGCGGGTGGAAAACCTGCTGGGAGAGGAGCTGCGCGTTTTTGAGCATCTGAACCACGACGTGGGATTCATGTATCTGCTCTCCTTCGGGGCGGATTATAAGCTGACGGGGAACGAACGCGCCCGGTGGGACGCGCTGCACGCGGCCAGCATCCTGATGGGCCGGCTGAACCCGAAGGGCTATATCCGGGCCTGGAACGGAAAGGAACAGATGGGATACGCCATCATCGACTGCATGATGAACCTGAGCCTGCTGTACTGGGCGGGGCGGGAAACCGGCGATCCCCGCTTCGCCCATGCCGCCGGCATCCACGCGGACACGACCCTTCGGGAGTTTCTGCGGCCGGACGGCTCCGTCAGCCACATCATCGAATTCGATCCGGAAACCGGGAAGCGCGTCCGGGAGCATCCGGGGCAGGGCTACGCCCTCGGCTCCAGCTGGAGCCGGGGCCAGGCGTGGGGGCTGTACGGCTTTACCCTGGCCTACAGGAACACGGGGGACAAGCGGTACCTGTCGGCGGCGGAGAAAATCGCGGCCTACTTTACCGCGCATATCCGGCCGGACGGGCTGACGGACAGCGATTTCTGTCAGCCGGAAGGGGAGGACCGGATCGACAATCTGGCGGGGGCGATCGCCGCCTGCGGGCTGGAGGAGCTGAGCCGGGCGACGGGAGAAAAAAACTGGAGCGAGGCTGCCCGGAAGCTTCTGGACGGCATGCTGGATCTTTGCGCCGATTTTGGGGACGGCAGCATGGGCATTCTGACCAAATGCACCGCCAGCTATCATGACGACGGAGCCGGCCGGCATACCAACATCGTTTACGGGGATTATTTCCTGGCGGAGGCACTGGCCAAAGTCAACGGGGAAGACCCGATGCTCTGGATCTGAGCAAACCGCCGGGGGCGTCCGGCAGCTGTCCGGACGAACTGATTTCCCCTGGAAGCCTGCCTTCGGGCAGGCTTTTTTCGCGGGGAAAAGCGAAACGGAAGCACGGGGGCCGGTTCTTTTTTTGCCGGCGGATTGTTTTTCCTCTGTACAGATTGGGAAAAATGTGGTTAAATATCAACAGTGAAAGCACTTTCCTGGGGAACGAAACCCAAAGACAGGCGGAGGGCGAGACGATGCTGAAACTGAATGAAGAGGGACTGAAGAACCGGCAGGCCTGGCAGGAGAAGGGATACATCCTTCCCGCCTTTGACCGGGAGGCCATGATCCGGGAGACAAAAAAGAACCCCGTTTGGGTGCATTTCGGGGCGGGCAACATTTTCCGGGCTTTCCAGTGCGCCGCGGTGCAGCGGATGCTGGACAGCGGAAAGATGAAGGCCGGCATCATCGCCGTGGAGGGCTACGACGGGGAGATTGTTGAGAAGGGATACCGCCCCTTCGACAACTATACCCTGGCGGTCACGCTGCGGGCCGACGGAACCGTTGAAAAGCGCGTGATCGGCAGCGTGGCGGAATCCTGCATTCTGGACGCGCATCTGGCGGCGGAATTTGCCCGGCTGCAGGAGATTTTCCGCAGCCCCTCCCTGCAGATGGCGACCTTTACCATTACCGAGAAGGGCTACAGCGTCCGGGACGGGAAGGGTGAAATCCTGCCCGCCGTGGCGGAGGATCTGAAAAACGGCCCGGGGAAGCCGGAAAGCTATCTGGGCAAGGTGGCCAGCCTGCTGTATGCCCGGTATCAGGCCGGCGGAGCCCCGATCGCCATGGTCAGCACGGACAACTGCTCCCACAACGGGGAAAAGCTTTATCAGGCGATTCATTTCTTTGCCGAGGGATGGAAGGACGAGGGCTTCCGCGCCTGGATCGAGGACGGGAAGAAGGTCTCGTTCCCCTGGTCCATGATCGACAAGATTACCCCCCGGCCGGACGCCTCGGTGGAGAAAATGCTGCGGGCGGACGGGCTGGAGGACATGGATCCCATCGTGACGGCGAAAAAAACCTGGATTTCCTCCTTTGTCAACGCGGAGGAAAGCGAATATCTGGTCATTGAGGACGATTTCCCCGCCGGGCGCCCCCCGCTGGAGGCCGCGGGCTTCCTGATGACCGACCGGGAAACGGTAAACCGGGTGGAGCGGATGAAGGTCACCACCTGCCTGAACCCCCTGCATACGGCGCTGGCCGTGTTCGGGTGCCTGCTGGGCTACGGGCGGATTTCCGAGGAGATGAAGGATGCGGATCTGGTGCGCCTGGTGAAGCGCATCGGCTATACCGAGGGGCTGCCGGTGGTGACCGACCCGGGCATCCTCAATCCCCGGGATTTCCTGGACACGGTGGTCAACGTCCGGCTGCCCAATCCCTTCATGCCGGATACGCCCCAGCGCATCGCCTGCGACACGAGCCAGAAGATTCCGATCCGCTTCGGCGAAACCATCAAGGGCTATCTGGCGGATCCCGGAAAGAACCCGGCGGACCTGGAGGCGATCCCCATGGCCATCGCCGGCTGGCTGCGGTATCTGCTGGGCGTGGACGATAAGGGGGAAGCCTTTGAGCTGAGCCCGGATCCCCGCCTGGAGGAAATGAAGGGCCGGATCGCCGGCATCACGCTGGGTGATCCCGCTTCCGCGGACGGAAAGCTGGAGGGCATTCTTTCCGACGCGACGCTCTTCGGCGTAAGCCTTATGGAAGCCGGCCTGGCGGAGAAGGTAACCGGGCTGCTGAAGAAAATGCTGAAGGGCCCCGGCGCCGTCCGCGAGACCCTGGCGGCTCTGCCGGAGTAAGGAGCTCTTCGGCCGCGCGAAAGGGGAGAGAGTTCTTTCGCCAGGCCGAACGAAAATAGACCATATCAAGAAAACGACAGGAGGAAGACCCCACATGAAAGCGTTTATGGACAAGGATTTTCTGCTGAACACCGAGACGGCCCGCGTGCTTTTCCACGAAGCGTCGGAAAAGTGCCCGATCATCGACTATCACTGCCATCTGAGCCCCCGGGAAATCTATGAGGACATCCGGTATGAGAATATTACCCAGGTCTGGCTGGGCGGCGATCACTATAAGTGGCGGCTGATGCGTTCCGCGGGCGTGCCGGAAAAGTACATTACCGGGGATTCCACCGATTACGAAAAGTTCGAAAAGTATGCCGAGGTGCTGGGCAAGGCCATCGGCAACCCCCTGCATCACTGGAGCCATCTGGAGCTGCGGAGGTTCTTCGGATACGACGGCATCCTGAACAAGCAGACCGCGCCGGAGGTCTGGAAGATCGCCAACGCCAAGCTGCAGAGCGAAGGCTATACCAGCCGGGGCCTGATCATGATGAGCAACGTGGAAACCATCTGCACCACGGATGATCCCGTCGACAGCCTGGAGTGGCACGAGAAGCTGGCCGCCGACAAGACCTTCCCGGTCACCGTGCTGCCCGCCTGGCGCCCCGACAAGGCCATGAACATCGAAAAGCCCACCTGGCCGGACTACATCGCCCAGCTGGAAAAGGCCGCCGGCATGAAGATCGCCTCCTTTGCCGACATGAAGAAGGCGCTGCATAATCGGCTGGACTTCTTCGCCGCCCACGGCTGCACCCTGAGCGACCACGCGCTGAACTACGTCATGTACGCCCCCGCGACGGAGGAAGAGGTGGAGCGGATCTTCGCCGCGCGGATGAAGGGAACGATTCCCAGCGAGAAGGAAGAAGCCATCTTCAAGCACGCCTTCATGGCCAACATGGCCCGGGAATACACCGAGCGGGATTGGGCGATGCAGCTGCATTACGGCTGCCGCCGGGACAACAACCCCGTCATGTTCAGGAAGATGGGCCCGGATACCGGTTTCGACTGCGTCGACAATACCGCCCCCTCCACCCAGACCGCGGCCTTCCTGGGCTGCCTGCAGGAGGCGGGCACTCTGCCCCGGACGATCCTCTACAGCCTGAACACCAACGATAACGCCGCCATCGATACCATCCTGGGCTGCTTCCAGGACGACACGACCGTGGGCAAGATTCAGCACGGCTCCGCCTGGTGGTTCAACGATCATTTCGACGGCATGAGCGAGCAGCT
>CAMOGC010000038.1 GCA_946613955.1 uncultured Clostridia bacterium | reverse complement strand
TCCACATCCTCGGCGATGATCAGCATCTTCTTGCCGGTCTGCACAACCTGCTCCAGCAGGGGCAGGATCTCCTGAATGGCGCTGATCTTCTTGTCGGTAATCAGGATCAGCGGATCATCCAGAACCGCTTCCATCTTCTCGGTATCGGTGACCATGTAAGCGGAGGCATAGCCGCGGTCAAACTGCATGCCCTCGGTGGTCTCCATGCCGGTGGTCATGGTCTTGCTCTCCTCGACGGTAATCACGCCGTCGGAGCCCACGGTTTCCATGGCGTCGGAAATCAGCTTGCCGATGGTCTCATCCGCGGCGGAGTTGGCGGCCACCTGGGCGATCGCCTGCTTGCCGTTGATGGGCTGGCTCAGCTTCCGCAGGCCTTCCACAGCCGCTTCGGTGGCGGCCTCGATGCCCTTCTTCAGGATCATGGGGTTGGCGCCGGCGGCCAGGTTCTTCAGGCCTTCACGGATGATGGCCTGGGCCAGCAGGGTCGCGGTGGTGGTGCCGTCGCCGGCCACGTCGTTGGTCTTGGTGGAAACTTCCTTGACCAGCTGAGCGCCCATGTTCTCAAAGGGGTCTTCCAACTCGATTTCCTTGGCGATGGTCACGCCGTCGTTGGTGATCAGGGGAGCGCCGTACTTCTTGTCCAGCACGACATTGCGGCCCTTCGGGCCCAGGGTGATCTTCACGGTGTCCGCCAGGGCGTTAACACCTTTTTCAATCGCGCGGCGCGCGTCCTCGCCGTATTTAATCTGCTTCGCCATAATCTTTCTCCTTCTTTCCTCTTATTCTTCCGCTCGGGCTGACCCGGATTATTCCACCACGGCCAGGATATCGCTCTGGCGAACGATGATCAGCTCTTCGCCGTCGACCTTGACTTCGGTTCCGGCATACTTGGAATAGATCACCTTCTGGCCTTCCTTGACCTGCATGGTGATTTCCTTGCCGTCCACATTGCCGCCGGGGCCAACAGCCAGCACCATGGCCATCTGGGGCTTTTCCTTCGCGGCGCTGGTCAGGATCAGGCCGGATTTGGTGGTTTCTTCCGCTTCGCAATTCTTGATGACCACGCGGTCACCGAGGGGCTTCACAGTCATGGATCAATTCCTCCTGTCAATACATCTTGTTCGTTGATTAGCACTCGCGGCTATTGAGTGCTAACAACTGTTGATAATATAATGCAATTCCCCTTCATGCGCAAGCCATGGAAGGGGAAATATTTCGCTCATTTCTCTATTGTTCTCTTTTTTTCTTAGTTTTTCTCTGTTTTTTGCGCTATTTCGTTTTTATGGTCTCGCCCCCTGTACGATTCGGCCTGTTTATTCTTTCCCACGTTTCTCATGGTGAAAGCCGTTTTCTATCCACCCGGATCGTCCTCCGCTCTTCCTGCTTCTCGGATTTCGCTTTCCAGCATTTCCATCCTTATCTGTCTGAAGATGTTTACGCCACTCAATCATCACCTGGCGCCGCCAAAAACATCGCCTGGCGCTTGCGCCATTTTCTTCTTTTCGATATGATGCAGGTGTCTCTGGCAAGCATTCTTCTTTTGCCGAAAAAGGTTCTGAAAGGCGGAACCTTTCGAAAGGAGCCTCCATGGAAAAAATCACTGAAGCCCTGCTGGCCTGGTATGACCGCAACGCCCGGACGCTTCCCTGGCGGGGCATCCGGGACGCGTATCGGACCTGGGTCAGCGAGGCCATGCTGCAGCAAACCCGGGTGGAAACCGTTCTGGGCTACTATGACCGGTTTCTCGCCCGCTTCCCGACCCTTCCCGCCCTGGCCGCCGCGCCGGAGGAAGAGGTGCTGAAAAGCTGGGAGGGGCTCGGATACTATTCCCGGGCCCGGAATCTGCTCGCCGGCGCCCGCCAGGTGATGGCGGAATTTGACGGCGTGCTGCCCCGGGATCCTGAGGCGCTCGAAAAAATCAAGGGCATCGGGCCCTATACCGCCCGGGCGATCGCTTCCATCGCCTATGATGTGCAGGTAGCGGCGGTGGACGGCAACGTGATCCGGGTGATCTGCCGGCTGGACAATCTGGACTTTGACCCCCTCCGGCCGGAAAACCGCCGCGTAATCGAGGCCCGGGCGGCGCAGCTGGTGCCTCCGGAACGTCCCGGGGATCATAACCAGGCCATGATGGATCTGGGGGCTACCCTCTGCGTCCCCGGGACGCCGGATTGCGCCGCGTGCCCGCTCCGGTGCTTCTGCCAGAGCCTGGCCCATGGCGATCCCGCTTCCCTGCCGAAGATCCCGAAGGCCCGGCCTCCCCGCGAAATCCGATACGACCTGCCGGTCATTTTTTCCGGCGGCCGGGTGCTGATCCGGAAAAGAACGGAAAAGATGCTGCAGGGCCTGTGGTGCTTTCCCTTGATCGAGGGCGAAAAAACGCCGGAGGAGCTGAACGCCGTCCTCCGGAAAAAGCTGCGCCTGGAAACAAAAACGCCCCGGCTGGCCGGGGAAGCGAAGCATGTTTTTACGCATCAGATCTGGTATATGAAGCTTTATATCGCCGAGGCCGCCCCTGACGCCGAAGCGCCGGAAGGCTGGCTTTTCGCCTCTCCGGCGGAAATCGCCGCCCTTCCTTTTCCCGCAGCTATGAAAGCTGCCCTGGCCCTTACTGCGGTATCTTAGCCGATTTTAGCCTATCCTGGGCTGATTCAAGCCTGTACTTCACCAGATCATCCAACAAGAACTCCCTCCTTGTCGATGTGCAAAAAACCGCCGCCCGTTTTTTACGGGCGGCGGTGATGATTTCCGGGCGGATTACAGTTTCGCGCCGCATTCCGGGCAGAACTTGGCTCCGGGGGCGACCTGCGCGCCGCAGGCGGGACAGGCGGCCGCGCCCAGCTTCGCTCCGCATTCCGGGCAGAACTTGCTGCCGGCGGGAATCCGGGCGCCGCAGGCGGGACAGGCAGCCTGCGCGGCGGGAGCCACGGGAGCTGCGGGCGCCGGAGCGCCGGGCTGCGCGAAGCTCTGGGAGAACATCTGGCCCATAGCCGCGGCCGCGCCCATGCCAACACCCATGCCGGCCATGCCGCCGCCGGGATTGTTGGCGGCTTCCCGCATGGACTCGGCGGCCTGGAACTTGGCGTACTGATCCAGATTGCCGACCACACCCATGGAAGTCCGCCGGTCCATGGCCTTTTCGACTTCCTCGGGCAGGGAAATATTCTCCACCACGAAGCTGCACAGCTCCAGCCCGAACTGCGCCAGCTTGGGATTCATGGCGTTCATGGCATAGGTGCCCAGCTCGTCATAATTGGCGGCCAGATCCAGGGCGGGAATCTTGCTTTCGGCGATGGCGTCGCTCAGGCCGCTGACGATCATGCGCTTGATCTGGCCTTCCACGCCCTCCACGGTAAACAGCGAGGCCGTCCCGGCCGCCTGCTTCATGAAGGTTTCAACGTCCTTAACCTTAAAGCTGTAAATGCCGAAGGCGCGCAGCCGGATCATGCCGAATTCCGCGTCCCGCATCATAACGGGATTGGAGGTTCCCCACTTCCGATCCAGGAACTGCTTGGTATTGACGAAATAGACGTCGGACTTGAAGGGGCTCTTGAAGCCGAATTTCCAGGCCTTCAGCGCCGTCATGATGGGCATATTGCTCGTCGACAGCTCATAGCGGCCGGGATAAAAGATATCCGCCAGCTGGCCCTCGTTGACAAAAACGGCGGCCTGGCTCTCGCGCACGGTCAGCTGCGCGCCCATCATGATTTCCTTGCCGTTCATGTCGTATTTGTGAACCATGGTGTTCGTGGTGTTGTCGGTCCACTCGATGACGTCAATCAGCTGGCCCTTGATCACATCCAGAATTCCCATCGCGTTTTTCCTCCTTATGGTCGTTCAATGATACCTGTTATTCACGCCCCGGCCCAACACCGGAGCTCGAATTTCCTCTTATTCTTTTCGCGCCGGCAAGCGCTTTTCCCTTCCCGGAGCCGCGATAAAACCTATGTTCCGCTGTTCCGAGCCGCCGGATTTCCCGGCGAACGTTGCTCGTCCTGGTTTCCGGATCCCCGCCGCGCTTTCAGACAGCTTCCATGCCGAATGCGCTCACCCGATCCAGTCGCTGCAAAGGGCATACATGCAGGGGAGCACCTCGATCTCCGTTACCTTGAAGCGAAGCCCCGTATATTCCTCCACATGGCTCAGCCCCTCTTCGATGCAGGGGTTCAGCATGGCGGACAGGCTGGATGTGCCCTTCGCCTCCTCGCTCCCCCGCAGGGGTCCCACCAGCACGAAGGTATCCCGCTGGTCCGTAATCAGCGGCAGCACATGATATCCCTTCACATCCCCGCCGAAGGACTGGAACAGCGTTCTTTCCATCATGTAGTCCTGCTCATGCGGCGTGCCGCCGAAGAGCCCCCGATCCGCCTGATCCACCTGCTCAAGCCGCAGAAGGGCGCAGGGCCCGTCCGGATTCATCCGGCTCCGAACCAGCCGCATCCACCGGCGCAGCTCCTCCTGCGTGATGGGCGTTCCGCCCACCAGCTTCCGGAAAAGCAGCCGGCGGGATTTGATCATCATCGCCTGCGGGTTCCCCGCCATGCTGGAAAAATCGGCCCGCATCCGGTTCAGCTCCGCCAGCAGCTCGTTGAGGTAGAAGGAAACCTTCTCCGGCGTCGTCCCGGCCTCAAAGATCGGGAGCAGGGGATATTCCGCGCGAAGCATCTCCAGAAGCTTTTCCTCCTCGGAAGCGGAAACGGCGATAGAGATGGCGTCGGCATGGTGCTTTTTCAGGCACTCCCGCGCCCCGTCGATATCCTGGCGGATATGCGGCCGGCGGAAGCCGTTGTATTCCCAGTTCTGCACCAGGTCGAAAGCTTCCAGAACGTCTTTTCGGTCCGATACAAGCAGCAGCTTATACATTCCTTCCTCCTCCAGCAAACGATCCGTCAGGGAAGATATGGAATCTCCCTCGTATGCCATTATATCCGTTCTTCTGGCAAGTTGCAATCTCTTTCCTGTATTTTCTGTGCGTTTTGTTAACCATATTTTTCCTGTTTTTCGCCACGTTCCGGGTTTTCCCCTGGAATAGGACAAATCTCTTCCAATGCTCTCCGCCGTATTTGCCGTCATGAATCAGTCATCGAAGGAACCGATTCTTCCCAGCAAAAACGCGCCGGACGGATCCGGCGCTGGAAAAGCACAGAATATTTTTTTACAAAAGCTGCTCCCGCCCGGCTCAGTCGGCCCGATAGGCCATCATCAGCAGGGCGCCGTCGCCGGAGGATTTGCCCACCAGCTGGATCGGGAAATCATAATCGTTTCGGAAGATGAAATTCAGGCTGTCGTTGCCCACGGCCGCGTCGCAGTGGATCGGCAGATAGCTGGCGCCGCCGTATCCGTGGGGCCGCCGCTTCAGGATCGTCAGCCCCGGCATCTGAACGACGATGTTATACAGGGTGGAGCTGACCTGGCAGGTTCCGCCGCCGCTGGAGCGGACCGCTTTCCCGTCCACCAGCCCGATCGCCTGCTTGTACTCCCGATAGGGCCCGATGTTCCCCTTGTTGCCGTTGAAAACGTCGCCGGGCTGCAAAAGGCCCGTCCGCGTAATCTTCTCGGCCCCGTGGCCGATGTTCCAGATCCGGTTTTTGTTCAGCTCCTTGGTTTCCTTGCTGGCGCCGGGGAGCAGATGCTTCATCGTGTAATAGCTGGTATAGGCCGCGATGGGGCTTTCCTTGCTGATGGGCTGATCCGTCGGGGAGACAGGAATCAGATCCTTCAGATCGTTGGGGTCGATATAGCCGTAGGAGCGCATATAGTTGACGACGGCCCATCCGTCCATAAACTGCCAGATGGAAATCTGGGTGCCCGGGTTCAGCTTGACCCAGTAGCTCTTGTAGTTCTTTTCCTCGAGGGGCTCCTTGGTCATGGTTTTCCGGACATAGCATTCCCTGGCCACGGTGGCGATATACTGGTGCTTCTGGACGTTGAAGGGCGCGGTGTTGACCGGATCCAGGGCCTCAAAATCCTTGCTCAGATATTCCCGCTTGACATAGCCGATCTTTCCCTGATACCGGACGATCACCCATACCAGCCCCACATACAGCACCTCGACCTGCTTGTTCTTCAGTCCCTTGAACAGGCGGGTTGAATTGGTGCTCTTCTCGGAATAGATGCTGTATTCGAAAACGTCGGTAATTCTTCCATAATAAAGGGCGGGAGAATTCTTGTCGAAATCTTCCTTCGTCTTTTCATGGTAAACCGCGTTGGGATTCGCCACGGCCACGTTCTCCGTGTCCTCGCCCTCGGCGTCCTCCGCCTCCGATCCGGTCAGCTCCTCGCCGCCGGCATAGGCGTCCTCATCCTCCCCGTCCGCCGCCAGGGAAACCGCCGGCAGCGCCGTCATCATCACGCACAGCGCCATCAGCAGCGCGACGCTCTTTTTCCAAAATCCGGTTCCGCTCACGATCTGTCAGCGCCCCTTCCATTCTTGATCTTATGCCTTCGGCCAGCCCGCCCAAAAGCGAAGGCTTTTCCGCCGGCTTCCCGGGCCCGGCCCGGAACACGCCTTTTCCCGCGGGCCTGCCCGGGGATCATCCCCAGCTTCCCCACGAAGCAAGCGAAGCTTTCCCCGCGCTTTTCCGCCGGGAACAGAGGCATTATACCCCGTTTCTCCGCTTTTGTACAGCCCGGGCGATCCGTCCCGGCCCCTCGCTGATCCCCAGCACGAGCAGGATCATGATCAGGGCGTAGGCGTAGATTTCGTCATAATTGTAAAAATACCCGCTGGTAAAGACCGCCTTGCCCAGGGAGTTCCGGGTCTGAACCAGGTATTCCGTGGTCACGACCATGCGGATGCCCATACCCGCGGCGTTGAACCACGCCTGGCGCAGATATCCGCCCATCAGCGGCAGATAGACCTCCGCGACGACCCGCGCGTTCAGCCCGCTGTTCATCCGATAAACGTCGATCAGCTCCGGCTCGATCCGCAGGCAGCCCTCGCAGGCCGCCTCCGCGATCATCGGGATCAGGATCAGGCTGCTGGCGGCCACCGGCACCCGGTCATAGGAGGTCAGCACCATGACGATAACCGTCAATACGATCATCGGGATCGCCCGCAGAAGGATCATCAGCGGCCGCGTCAGCCCCCGGAAGAAAGGGCTGAGTCCCTGGGCGAGGCCCAGCGCCGCCCCGGCCGCCGTCGAAATCGCCATCACCAGGGCCAGATGCCCCAGGGTCGTTCCGATCTGGAGCCAGGTTTTTTCCTCCCCCAGCAGCCGGAAAAAGGCGGCAAGAATTTGGGGGACGCCCGGAAAAACCAGCGCGTCCCCCTTCATCCGGCCCGCTGCCTGGATCAGGCATCCCACAAGGATGATCCCCAGGCAGGTGGCCGTCCCGTTTTGAATCTTATTCCGCTCCATAGTAGAAATCATCCGCGGGCAGGGCGCCGCCGAACTGGCTCAGATCAAGGTTCGCCGTCGCCTCCACCTGTTCCCGGGCCTCCTTCGCCGAAAGGAAGCGAATGGCGCATCCGGGAATGGCCTTTTCAGCAACCTTGGCGTTGGGCAGGATTTCCAGCTTGACCGCCGCCTCGGCCACGGCGGGAATATCGCTTTCGCACTTCCCGGCAGCCTCCTCCACGCCGGCCAGATAGGCCCGCACCGCGTCGGGGCGCTCCTGGGCCGTCTTTTCCCGGACGAAAAGACCCGCCTGGGTATATCCGTCGAATCCCGTCGCCTTCTTCAGCAGCTCGTTGACCGGATAGGCGGTAATCCCGCTGTTCTTCATCTTCGCCGCCGTCAGCGCCGGCTCCGCGGTCACGACGATGGCGTTTCCGTCCTCCATCAGCAGCGCCTGGGTATTGGCGGCGCCCGCCAGATACTCCACCTCCGGCTCGTATCCGGCGGCCTTCAGGCTGGCCAGCACGACGGAGGCGTTAATGGTGTTTTCGCCGAAAAGGGTAATCTTTCCGCCCTTGAGATCCTCGAGGCTGAAGTTTTCCTTCTGGGAGGCGATGAACAGGTTGCCCCAGGTCACCACCGCCGCCAGCCGATAGGTGGACTTGCCGCCCTTGTAAAGCTTCGCGCCGGCGTTGATGGGCGCGATGATAAAATCTGCCTCGTTTTTCTGGAATTCCGCGGCGATGGTGTCCGCCGCCACAAAGGTGTAGTTTTCCGGGTTTTCGGCCGCCAGCGTCGCCACCGCCAGCGCCGGCGCCCCCGCCGGGGCGGACAGCTTCATGGGAGCGTCCTCCGCTCCCGCCAGGGCCAGCACGCTGACCAGCATGATCAGGGCGGCCAGAACCGCCGTCAGTTTTTTCATGATCCTTTCCTCCTTTTATTGTCGCGTTTGAATAAACTTCCCCTCCGTCCGCGGGCGGAGGGGAAAGGGTGTCACGGAATAATCTCCTTACTTTTCCTTTCTCTTTTCCCGCATAACCTCCAGCGCCTTTTTCAGCTGGGGATCCTTCTCCGTGTCGGCGAAGTCATACATGCCGTTGTCGCCCTCCTCCAGGGGGATCTCCACGTCCGGCGTCAGACCCACTTCGTGAACGGCGGTGCCGTTGGGCGTCCGGTATTCCGCCGTGGTAATCTGGAAGCCGGCGCCGTTCTTCCCGACGGGCATAACCAGCTGGACGATGCCCTTGCCGTAGGTCTTAACGCCGACCACCGTCGCCCCCATCCGGTCCCGCAGGGCGCCGGTCAGGATTTCAGAGGAGCTGGCGCTGTTTTCGTTGACCAGCAGCACGACATGCTTGATATCCACCTTGCCGTCTTTGGTCTTGTAGACGTGCTCCTCATGCCCGTCCCGATACAGCAGATAGCACACATCCCCCTCGTCCAGGAACTGGTCCGCGATGTTCTGGCTGTCGTCCACCCATCCGCCGGGATTGTCCCGCAGGTCGATGATAACGTCGGTCACGCCCTGATCAATCAGCCCGGTCAGCGCCTTTTCAAATTCCTTATCCACTTCCCCGGCGAACTGATAGACGGCGATGTAGCCGATTCCGTCCTCCAGCACCGTGCTTTCGACCTGGTTCACGGTAATAATCGCACGGTTCAGGGTATAGGTCATCTCCTCCCCGCCCCGCAGGAAGGTCACCTCCACCGGGGTTCCCGGGGTGCCCCGCATGACGTCCACCGCGTCCTGCACCGTATCGGGCACCACATACAGATCCTCGCCGACACGGTAGAGAATGTCGCCCCGATGGACGCCCGCCGCCTCCGCCGGGCTGCCCTTGAAAACGCGGCTGATGGTGCACAGGCCGGTCTTGTAATTGGAGCTGATCAGAATGCCGATGCCGGCATACTCGCCCTCCTCGTCCTCCCACATCTTCGTCCAGTCCTCGGGCGTGTAGTAGAACGTATAGTGGTCCCCCAGCCCGGCCAGCAGACCCGCCGCGGCGCCCTGAACCATCTTCTCGTGATCGGGCTCTTTGTAATAGTACGCGTCCACCGCGTCCTCGAGCTCCAGCAGCTCGTCAAACTGCCGATAGCGCTCATACCGCTCCCGGGAGATGGTGACCGTGTCCCCGCTGTCCCCGACGACGCCTTCGCCCGCGGGGGCCGAAGAGGTTCCCCGGAACATGGTATCCAGCGTGGACACCGGCATGACCGTGCATCCCGCCAGCAGGCACAGCGCCAGCGCCGCGCACACCACCAACAGTACCTTTTTCTTCATCATCTTCTCTTCCTTTTTCTCCCGCCGGCCCGCCTTCCGGGGCCGCAGGGTTGATTCTCTTCTCTCCGTAGCCGTCCCGGCCTCCCGGACCGCCCGTCGCCCGGTTTCCTTCCCGAAGCCGGCGCCGTCTCAGTCTTTCTCTTCTTCCGCCGCCGCCAGGGACATCAGCACCCGGAAAATCACCGCGTCGTTAAATTTCCGGAGATCCAGCCCCGTTTCCTTCTGAATCCGGTCCAGCCGGTAGGTCAGGGTATTCCGATGGATGAACATCTGCCGCGCGGCGACGGACAGATTCAGATCCGCCTCAAAAAAGCGCTCCGCGGTTTCCCGGGTTTCCGGCGTCAGGATGTCCTTCCCGGCGGCCAGCTGTTTCCGGAACCGCTTCCGGCTTTCGGCCGGCAGCTCGCCCAGCAGCCGCTCCAGCGCCTGATCCCCGTAAACCTGCACCCGGCCGGATCGGGCAAACCGCTCCCCGGTCCGGATGGCTTCCACCGCCTCCCGGTATCCCGCGGGCCATTCCGCCGGGCCGGCGTGCCCTGCGCTGACCCCGGCCTTCAGCCGGATCCCGGTTTCGCCTTCCACCGTGTCCAGCAGCGCCATGGCGAATTCCGCCGCCTCGGCCGGATCCTCCCCGCCCTTGATCAGCAGCACCCGCCCGGCCCCGTCTTCGGCCAGCAGGTCGTCCTTCTCCATCGGGGCCAGCTCCCGGATCGTCTCCAGCAGCTTTGGCACGGCGTCCCCTTCCGGCTGAAGCGCCACAATGCAGCAACCCTCCCGCGCCATCCGGTTTCGCCCCCCTTCATTCAGACTTTCGCATTATACCACTCCTGCCCCCGCCTGAAAAGAGAAAAAACCTCCCGGGCGAACCCGGGAGGCGGAATCAATCCGAATCTTACTTCTTCAGGTTGGTCTTCTCATCCTTGGCCAGGATGGTCTTCTCGGTATCCTTGTCGAAGAAGTGCAGCCGGTTGGTATCCAGGGCAATGCGGATCTTGTTGCCGGCGCGGCTGGTGGTCCGGGGATCAACGCGGGCGATGATGTTGCCTTCCTTGCCGGTGGTGCTCAGATACAGGTAGGT
>CAMOGC010000037.1 GCA_946613955.1 uncultured Clostridia bacterium | reverse complement strand
GTTTCCTGGATCGCCACAGGCTTCCGCTTCCGCCAGGAAAGGAACCGGAATACGCAGGTCAGCCCCGTCAGCATCCAGGTCAGTCCCGTCGTCCACCAGATGCTCCATACGCCCACGCCCGGCAGAACCGCCGTCATCAGCAGCGGGATCAGGATACGGCCGGTCAGTTCAACCGCGCCGTTGATAAAGGAGAAGAAGGCGTCCCCGATGCCGTTGAGTGTGCCCCGCGCCGTGTAAATCAGCCCCAGGAAGAAATAGAACAGGCTGGTCAGCTTCAGAGCCTGACCGCCCATGGCGATTACGTCCGGCTCGTTAACGAAGAAGGAAATAATGTTGGGTCCGAAAACCTGCATGACGCCCAGCATAGCCAGGGAAAACAGCGCCGTAACGGTGATCGCGTCCCGCAATCCGACGGACACCCGCTCCCGCTTCCCCGCGCCGCAGTTCTGGCCGGCAAAGGTGGACAGGGCCATGCCCAGGGAACCGAAGGGCTGCTGCACCAGCTGCTCGATACGGTTGGTGGCGGTAAAGGCGGCGACGGCCGTGGTGCCAAAGGAGTTGACAAAGGCCTGCAGCGCCGTGGTGGAGAAGGCAATCAGGGACCATTGCATCGCCAGCGGCAGTCCCAGCCGGACGGCGGCGGTAATGATTTCCCTGTCGGGGCGCAGGTGGCTCTTCTTCAGGCAGAAATACTCATTCTTCTTCAGCGCGTAGACAATGCATCCGACGCCGGCAATCAGCTGGGACACCATCGTGGCCAGGGCGGCGCCGAAAACGCCCAGATGCAGTGTGGAAACGCAGAAGATATCCAGCGCCACGTTCAGCAGGCAGGAAAGCACCAGGAAAATCAGCGGCGTACGCGAATCCCCCAGGGCCCGCAGCATGGAGGAGGCGTAGTTATAAATCGCGATCAGCGGCACGCCGATGCAGGTCATCTGCATATAGATGACCGCGTCCTCCCGGAT
This sequence comes from uncultured Clostridia bacterium, assembly GCA_946613955.1. The sequence goes on along the minus strand of CAMOGC010000037.1, from coordinate 9,760 downwards.
TTCCGCCGGCGTTCCCATCCAGGAAAGCACGGTCGGCGTCAGGAAATAGGAAATAACAGCCATGACCACCGATGCGATGCCCATAATATAGGCGGAATTGGCGATGGCCTTCCGAACCTTGTTTCCGTCCCCGGCTCCGAAATACTGAGAGGTGACGATGCCGCCGCCGCTGCTGATCCCGTTGCACAGGGAGAAGAACAGAAAGGACACAGAACCCGTGGCTCCTACGGCCGCCAGGGCGTCCGCGCCGAGCAGCCGGCCGACGATAATGGAATCGGCCAGGTTGTAGGCCTGCTGAAACAGGTTGCCGATCAGCAGGGGGATGGCGAAGGCGGCCAGCAGCTTCATGGGCCGGCCCTCCGTCATGTTCATCGTCCGGGATCTCATCATAAAAAGAATGCCCTCCATGACCCTTCTTTCCGAAGAATCAGAGGGCATTCTACATCTGTTTCCCGCCCGGTGACAATGCCCGAAATGTTCCCTTTTCGGATTGATTTTGACAGGTTTGGAGGGGCTTTTTCCGGACCGGGAGCCATTCTTGTCGTCACTTTGGGCCTGCGTTTATTCAACACATCCGTCCGTATCGTCCGCTTTCTTTTCCCTCCGGATGCGTTTCGGCGACCTGTGGATGGCCTTCTGGGGACAGACCAGCATGCACAGATGGCACCCCACGCAGCGTTTCCCGTTCAGCACGGGCTGGCGCTTTTCGTTCATCGATATCGCCTGGTGTCCCCCGTCCCGGCAGGAAAGGGCGCATCTTCCGCATCCAATGCATCGTTCCCGATGGAAGACAGGAAAAACGATCGTATCTCTTTCCAGCTCGTCCGTTGTCCCTGAAAGGGTGTCCACTCCAAGGCCTACCGCTTCCCGGACGCTGCCGAAACCCTTCTCCGTCAGATAAAGGTTTAACCCATCCTTCAAATCATCGATGATGCGGGTACCGTACTGCATGACGGCGGTGGTAACCTGGATGGATCCGGCCCCGAGCAGAATGAATTCCAGCGCGTCCCGCCAGGTTTCCACGCCGCCCATGCCGGAAAGATGCATTCCCTTCAGCGCAGGGTTCTGCGCCATTTCAAAGATGAACCGAAGGGCGATGGGCTTGACGGCGTTGCCGCTGTATCCGCCGACGGCGGAATAGCCGTGAACAGCGGGGTTGGATACATAGGTATGCGGATCCACCCCGGTCACGGACTTAATGGTGTTGATGGCCGCGATACCGTCCGCTCCCCCTTCCCTGGCCGCCTCCGCCGCCGGGCTCATCGTCGCCACGTTGGGCGTCAGCTTGGCCAGAACGGGAATCGTGCATCCTCTTCTCGCCGCGGCGGTAAACTGCTTGACCAGCTCCGGGATCTGCCCGATATCCGATCCAAGGCCGCCCTCCGCCATATTGGGGCAGGAAAAATTCAGTTCCACCGCGTCGGCCCCGTTTTCCTGACACAGCCTTGCCAGCTTCTCCCATTCCCTCTCATTCTGCCCCATGATGGAAGCCAGGATAAACTTGGAGGGATAGTTGGCCTTCAGTTTCCTGAAAATAGCCATGTTTTCCATGACGCTGTGGTCGGACAGCTGCTCGATGTTCTTGAAGCCGACGATGCTGCCATTATCTCCCGTGATGGCGGAAAAGCGGGGGGACGCCTCATGAATATCGAGGGAACATATGGTCTTGAAGCATATGCCGGCCCATCCCGCCTCGAAGGCCCGGGCGCACATGTCATAGGTGCTCGCCACAACCGAGGAAGAAAGCAAAAACGGGTTTTCCAGCGGTATCCCGCATATCTCGCTCCGCAGGCGGCTTTCATCCGTCGGCCGGGGTTCGTCCTCCCCTTCTTTTTGCTCGTACAGCCGGCAGATCAGCTTCCGGATAGGAACCTCCCCCGGCCGGAGGCAGCTTTTTTCGCAGGGCGCCCCGCAGCCCAGGCAGGGGTTTTCCTTCGGAAGCCGCCACGCCGCTCCCGCCTCATTCCCAAACCATATGCTCCGCAGCGCCTGCGCCGGCTTTATCTTCCCGCATCCCTCGTCGCAGGGGGGCCGGTCGCACAGAACGCACCGGATCATCTCTCCCCGGGTGATCTGACTTTCTGAAAGGATCATGCGCTCCTCCTTCCGCGGCATACCGTCTTTGACTATTCAATTCTACCTTGCTTTCCAGTAGGGATAATGTTCATTCGTTTCTTTCCGCGTTTTCGCGAATCGCTGTCTGGTACTATTCGCCGCGTGAGGGATCTTTTCCTTCCCCGAAAGCGTTTTTCCCGGATCTTTTTCAGGTTCCTGCCGTCTGTTTTCCGATGCGTTTCCGTCACCCAGTCATCATCCTGAATCGGAAAGCTCTTTCTTCCGGCTTTTCTCCGCGTTGGCCGTCGGATCCCCTGCCCTGTTCGGATCTGTCAGGCAAAAACGTATTGCTCCAGCCGGTCAAAGGCCTCCTTCACATATTGTGCCGGGATGGCCAGATTGATTCTCAGGTTGTGTTCGCCGAAAAACATCCTCCCGTCCTGCAGCGCGACCCCCACGTCCCAGCAGGCCCGCTCCAGCTCGTCCATGCTTTTGTCCCTTTTCCGGCACCATTCCCCGCAGTCCGGGAAAAGCATATAGGTGCCCTGCGGCCGAATCAGATCTACGCCGTCCAGGTGCCGTATTCTTTCCTCCGCCATGGATACGTTGCCGTCGATGACCCGGAGCAGCTGATCCGTCCACGCGGCGCCTTCCTCCGTATACGCGCCGATCAGGCCGTACATGGAAAGGACGTTCATGTTATTGTAGTGGCACAGGCTGCTTTCCTTCCGAACCCGGTCCCGCAGCCGCCGGTTATAAATGATGTGATAGCTGCCCACCAGCCCGGCCAGATTGAAGGTTTTGGATGGCGCGTAGAACGCGACGGTATTTTCCCGTAGGTAGGCCGTGGCAGACTGGGTGGGAATATGCCGGAACCCCGGAAGCACCAGATCGGACCAGATTTCGTCCGAAATAACCGTCACCTCGTATTTCTCGCACAGGGCGGAAAGCCGCTCCAGCTCCTCCCTTTCCCATACGCGGCCGCAGGGATTGTGGGGAGAACAGAAAACCATCGCGTGTATCCGTTCCTTCCGGATCTTCTCCTCCATGTCGTCGAAGTCCATTCGCCAGATCCGCTGCCCGTCCGGCTTCAGGGGGCTGTGGATGATCCGGTATCCGTTGTCGGTCAGCGCGTGGGTAAAGCCGATATAGGTTGGGCTGTGCAGCAAAACGGCGTCCCCCCGGGAGCAAAGCACGCCCAGCGCGCTGATCACGCCGCCCAGCACACCGTTTTCGTATCCGATCTCCTCCGGTGTCAGATTCTGAACCCCGTTGCGTTTCTCCTGCCACCGAATGATGGCCTGATAGTATTCTTCCCTTGGCTCAAAATATCCAAAGGAAGGATGCGCGACCCTGGCGCTGATTTTATCCTGAATTCCGGGAAAAGAGACAAAATTCATGTCCGCCACCCACATCGGGATGGCCGAAAAGCCCTCCATCGGCAGGCCCGGAACGCCTTCGCTTCCCAGGGCGTCGATGGCCAGGGCGTCCCATCCGCGGCGCTCCGGCCTGGTTTCAAAATCATATAATTCTCTCATTTTTCCCTTTCTCCTCATAATAGTATCAAGCTCTAAATGTTGACCAGGAAAACGCAAAAAGCCAAACGGACAATAACCAGACCCGGCTTCCGTCATATGGAGGTGTCCCTGCGAAGGCGAATCGCCATATAAGGCTTCGCGCCCAGCTCCACGCGGAAGCTTCCCTGCTGGATTCCGCGATCCTCGATAGTCATATTCCAGGTGTCGATGACCTCCACCCTCCATTTTTCGTTTTCCGGGAAGCGAAACTCCCGGAAGGAAGGGCGCATGAAGCTGAAATAAAACAGATGGTAGTCGCTTTCCCGCCAGGAGGCCGCCACGGCCGGGATGGCGTGGACGCAGTCCCAGTCGTCCCTGTGATTTCCCTCCGCGGGCTTAAGGCCGTTTCCGGGAACCGCGGTCAGCACATCCAGCAGGAGGCCGACCCGCTTCCAGCTTTCCCCATGCAGCCGGCCGCCATGGCTCCACCAGATGACATCGTCCGGGCTTAGGAAGGTTTCCCCGTGCCCGGGATATCCTCCGCGCAGGGCGCCCTCCCAGAACCGCCGGATCAGCTCCTCCCCGGAAATATTGCCCCATCCGTACTGAAGATTGCCCTCATAGGCGATCTCGTCCAGCACGACCGGCTTTCCGTACTGCTTCCGCCACTCGTCGGTATTTTCGGCGGTCCGGTAAACATCGCGCCGCTGGATGCTGCAATGGGTGATCCAGGGCCGCGTATGGTCGTACATATTGATGCACTGATGAATCGACCGCAGATGGTGATAGGGATCCAGGCGGGTCATCAGCTCGCCATAGAATTCCCAGTCTTCTTCCTTCTTGGAGAAAAGCAGGTCATATTCGTTGGCCGCGGCCCACCAGACATTCCGGAAGGCGGACAAGCGCGCCAGCACGTATTTCCAGTACAGCTCGTCCGCCTCGCGGGGCATGCAGGAAAAGCCCCACCGGTCGTAGGGATGCATGACGATCAGGTCAGCTTCGATCCCCATTTCCTGAAGCTTCAGGACACAGTCCTCGATATGCCGGAAATGCGCGGGGTTGAACCTCGTAAGGTCGAAATGGTTTCCCTCCGATTTTCCCATAAACTGAAGAAAGTTTTCCTTCGTCAGAACGGAGGAATCCATGGGGGTTCCTTCATAGGGATAGGATCTCGGTTCCCCGAAGTTATAGTCGTAATGCTTCGGAAAAATGCAGAAGCGGATTTTGTTGAACCTGGCCTCCCGCAGGGAGCGGAGCGTCTGCTCGATCAGCTCATCCGACTGCAGCTCCCAGACATAGCAGGTCGTCCCGATCGGATAGAACGGCGTGCCATCCGCGTAGCTGAAATAGAACTGGTTATGCACCCGGACCGGGCCGTGATTTCCGGGTCCGGCCTCCGTGACGGAAAAGCGCCCGGATTGGGGTTCGCCGAAAGTTCCCCCGACCGTATACTGATACTCCCCCGTATAGGACGGCATAAAACGTATTCTGTAAACGCCGTCCCCGTCATAGAATCCGTCGGTCACAACCGTTTCGCTTTCTCCCTGGAAGGTTCCCCGGATCGTGTAGTCCGTAAACGGATTCCCTTCTGTCTTCCCGCGAAAGGACAGTTCCAGGCAGCCCCACCGTTCAACCTGCAATTTCTTTTCCATTTTTACCTCCGCGAATGCTTTCCCTTCCGTCGATGTTTTCGTCTCGGCGTCTGCATCCGTTGCCAGATTGCGTCCATAATCAGTATTATACCGCATTTCTGATATTCTTTGCACTATGGTACTCGACTTTTTTGATTTTTTCGGCCTGGGAGGCGATGGATGCCGAAACCGGCATACCGTTCACATCGGGGCCGGGCCCTCGTTCATCCGTTTCGGATGAACCGGAACGACCATAATTGCAGGAAAACGCTTTTTCGGGGTCGAAAAGGTGTAGAGCGCAGATTCCCGCCGCTGCATACTCAAATTACTTTTTTCGAGAGGGATGGTGACACCGTAATGAAAGAAACGATCCTGGTGGCGCTGGTCGTGATCCTGCTGCTGACTTTCTGCTTCCCGGCCGGCGCGTCAGTCGCGATGGCGGAAGAGGCGGCCGAGGTCGAGCTGCCCGCGTCCTTTGACCTGCGAAGCGTCGATACGGATGGGGACGGCATCGGCGACCGCTGCTACGTGACCCCGGTCCGGTTCCAGAATCCGTTTTCCTCCTGCTGGGCCTTCGCGGCCGTCTCCGCCGCGGAAACAAGTCTCCTGGGCTCCGTGTACGCCGATGACCCGGACGCCTGGAAGACCCTGAACCTGTCCGAAAGGCAGCTGGCCTATTTTTCCCATATGCCGCTGAACGATCCCTCCAACACGCACAACGGGGAGGGCTTCGTGCCCAGCGATCCCCGGAACATGTCCCAGGTTTTCGGATCGGGATCGACGATCATGGCGGTCTCGCTCTTTGCCCAGGGCGTCGGGCCTTCCGACGAGCATCCGGCCGCGGCGGACGTCGGAGAGTCCTTTGAGTACCACGGCAAAGAGCGCGTCACCACCCTGGATTATATCGACGGCGCCTTCCGGAACTATTTCTACAGCGACGAGGACGACTGGAGTATCCCGGAGGAATTCAGGTTTCACCAGAATTATCTTCTCGTCGATGCCCATTTCCTTCCCGCTCCCGCCGTGCTCGATGCCCCGGAGCATTATACCTATAATGAAGCCGGCACGACGGCCATCAAGCGGGAGCTTCTTCAAAAGCGCGGCGTGATGGTCAGCGTGCGCGCGGATGCCAACGTGCCCGAAACGCTCACGGGAGCCAACGTAAAATATATCAGCGAAAACTGGGCGCACTATACCTGGGATTTCGGCGCTTCCAATCACTCAGTAGCCATCGTCGGGTGGGATGATCATTATCCGAAGGAAAACTTTCTTTCCGGGCATCAGCCCCCGGCGGATGGCGCCTGGCTGGTCAAAAACAGCTGGGGATCGGCGCTGGAGGAATTTCCCTCCTACGGTCGGGGAAACTGGGGCATCGTCGACAGTGAAGGACGGCATACCGGGTATTTCTGGATCTCGTATTACGACCATTCCATCAGCGAGCCGGTCTCCATGGAGCTGAAGGTGGCCCCCATGACCCAGAGCGTCGATCAGTTCGATTACTGTCCGGCCGCCGCTCTCTATACGGAAACCCGCGACACGCCCGTGGCCATGGCTAATGTGTTCCGGGCGGATCATTCCAAAACGCTCCGGGCCATCTCCTGCATGACGGGCTCGGCTGGCACCTCCGTGCGCTATCGGATTTATCTTCTGCAGGACGCCTATCAGTCGCCCGAGGACGGGCTGATGGTGGCGGAAGGCGACGTTTTCTTTCCCGATGCCGGTTTCCACCGCATCCAGGTCGGCGAAATCCGCGTGCAGAAGGATCAGTATTACTCCGTCTCCGTGGCGCTGACCAACGCGGATGGAAAATACGATATCATCACGCCCAAGGCTGGCACCATCTTCGATGACGGGGATTATGTGGCTATCGTGAATGAAAAGGAAAGCTATTTGCTTCAGGATGGGCAATGGCAGGATTACAAGACCATCGTCGATGCCCAGCTAAACGAATCGAAGGAGTCGGGTTCGGATGAACTGATCCATCTGGGTTATGATAATTTCCCAATCAAGACCTACGGCGACCGGGCGTCGGCGGATGTCAAGCTGAAACTGACCCATTCGAATACGTCTCTCTCCATGATGAAGGGGTACGATTCGGACATCTGTACGCTGCAGCTGGTCGCCAGCAGCGGCTTCGGGGTCGGGCATCATCCGTCCATCGAGTGGCGGCTGCTGCCCGGTTCGGAGGGCATCGTGGAGATCGAGCCGAAGGAGCAGAACTCCCGGCTGATTCTGACAGCGAAAGCGCCCGGAACAGCCCTGCTCTCGGTGTCCGTTGAAGGAATCGGAACAAAAATCTTCCCGGTCGAGGTTCGCCAGGGCCGCCTTGATTTCGCGCTGGTGGTCGAGTCCGTCCAGACGTATACCGGGCAGGAAATCAAGCCCCTCGTTCTGGTCTTGAGCGATATCGGCGCGACGCCGAAGCAGGGCGTGCATTATGAGCTGAAGTATACGGATAATATCCGCTGCGGCCTCGCCCGGGCGGAGGTCACGGGGATCGGCACATGCGAGGTTCCTGGCGCCGAACCACTCGTTGACTATTTCACCATCGTTCCCGGCACGCCGGACATCCTCTCCCTCTCGGCGCGGGACGGTGAAATCCATCTTTCCGTAACGGATCTCTCTGATACGGGCGCGGATGGCTGCCAGGTTCAGTATCGGCTGAAGGGCAGCGAGGAATGGAAAACCTCCTCCTTTGGCGCCGGGCAGACCGATCTGATCGTCGGCGGGCTCGCGTCCGGGGAATATGAGGTTCAGGTCTGCGCCTTCGTGGATAACACGGACGACTCCGTGCCGGAGGAGCACAGGAAGATCGCCTGCGGGGCCTATGGTGAGACCCGTACGGTTGTTGTTCCGTAAGAATAGCGTCTGAATAGCACAGCCGCGAAATTCTCTTCGGGAACTCCCCACGCGGGGAGTTCCCCTTTTGATTTTTACGCGAAAAAAAACCTGAAAAAGCAGTCAGACCCCTTGGGATCTGACCGTATGGCTGATCAAGCCGGAACTGATTGAAAAAGAAACTGATTGAAAGAGAGCCTCGAAGCAAGCACCGCGGAGGCGCGGAACTAAACGGCGTCTCAGATGTCGCTCATTCTCTGACCGATTCCTGCCTTATGCGAACAGGGGGGTGGACAGGTAGCGGTCCCCGGTATCGGGCAGAAGCACTACGATGGTCTTTCCTTCGTTCTCGGGGCGGCGGGCCAGCTGGATGGCCGCCCAGACCGCCGCGCCGGAGGAAATGCCAACCAGCACGCCCTCTTCGCGCCCGACGCGCTTGCCGGCGGCGAAGGCGTCCTCGTTGGAAACGGTTATGATCTCGTCGTAAATGTCGGTGTCCAGCACCTTCGGCACAAAGCCCGCGCCGATGCCCTGAATCTTGTGGGCTCCGGCCACGCCCGTGGACAGCACGGCCGAGGACGCCGGTTCGACTGCGACGACCCTGACATCGGGGTTGACGGACTTCAGATACTGGCCCACGCCGGTAATCGTGCCGCCGGTCCCGACACCGGCCACAAAGATGTCGACCTTTCCGTCGGTGTCCCGCCAGATCTCGGGCCCGGTCGTGGTAAAGTGTGTTTTCGGATTGGCCGGGTTGTCAAACTGCGCGGGAATGAAGCTGTTCTCGATCTGGCCCGCGAGCTCGTTCGCCTTTTCGATCGCGCCTTTCATGCCCTTGCTTCCCTCGGTCAGCACGATCTCGGCGCCGTAAGCTTTGATCAGCTGCCTCCGCTCGACGGACATGGTCTCGGGCATGACGATGATGATCTTATATCCCCTGGCGGCCGCCACGGCGGCCAGGCCGATACCGGTATTGCCCGAGGTCGGTTCAATAATGGTCGCGCCGGGCTTCAGTACTCCCCTCGCCTCCGCGTCGTCAATCATCGCCCTGGCAACGCGATCCTTCACGCTGCCCGCCGGGTTGAAGTACTCCAGTTTGGCCAGCAGCCTGGCCTTCAGTCCGTCGGAGTTCTCGATGTGCGTCAGCTCAAGAAGAGGGGTATTGCCGATCAGTTGGTCCGCGGTCTGGAAGATTCTTGACATGGGAAACGCTCCTTTCATCATGCAATAGGGTATCATCCCCTACCCTTATCCGTTCAACTCCCGTGCATTATACCTCCTTCAACCCACCTTGTCAATAGGTTAATCAGATTTCAAAAGAATCCCGCTCACAGTTTTCCTTTAGTCACCCGACCGGGTCAATGGTGCCGCGGCGGATCATCCTGTCCGCCAGCTCCGCCATCTGCATGTCCGTTTCCTGACAGTTTCTGTTGACCCAGGCCCGGATCATGCCCGCGCAGCCAAAGACCACAAAGCTGTAGCGATAGTCAAACTCCTTTTCACTGACGCCGCCGACCTGATCCCCCCAGATCTCGCGGCATCGCTCCCGGATGGCCTCATACAGCCGATGGAGAAAATTCATGTCGCCGTTGGGGCTGAGCAGCACTCGGCACATCTCCTGGTTTTCATAGATAAAGTGGAACAGATCCAGCAGGATCGGCTTGACCTGCTGCGTGAGCTCGCCGTGCTCGTGGCTCTGGGCAATGGTATCCAGCTTCT
>CAMOGC010000036.1 GCA_946613955.1 uncultured Clostridia bacterium | reverse complement strand
TAGAACCGGCCGCGTCCTGTGTCAGGGCAGCCTGAACTGGGCCTGAACGCAGCGGCACATAAAAAGCCCTCACTGTTGTACTGCAGTGCAGGGCTTTTTCCCATAAAGAAAAGGGGCCGGACATATGATTGCGGCCCCATATTGGATCATTCGCCTACGGCCAGGGTCGGAACCCTGCCAAAGATGCATTCTCAGGCCTTCATCTTGAAGCCGAGAATGATCGCAGCGATACCGGCCACGACGATTTCAATGCCCATATAGATTCCGTTCACCACCAGGGCGCCCAACGGATGGCAAAGCGCGAAGATGCCGGCGATGATCATCAGGATACCCGCGGCCAGGATCCAGCCCCAGGTGCTTCCGATCTCCTGTTCAATGGGATCTCGGGAATCCTTCAGCTTGCGCACCTGGAAGGCCCGTACGATCAGGATCACGCCCTCCACGATCATGAAGATCAGTTCCATATAGAACAGCACTTCAGCGCTGATCAGCTGCGCCCAGATATTGCACAGGAAGAACAGGGAGAAGATGAAGCCCAGAATCGCCATAAACAGGGAGAAACCGTCCGCTTCGCCCGCGTCCCTGCGGCTGGACCAGGTCAGGATGGCGGTCAGGGAGAACATGAACATCCCGATCGCCAGCATGGCGCCCATCATCGGCAGCGCCATGCCCGGATTCGCGATGAGGATAATACCGGAAATCACCGTCAGCACACCCAGGACGATGATCAGAATCTTTTTCAGCATAAGCCCAAAACCTTCCTTATTGTCGTATTATTTGCTTATAATCTTATTCTTCCTCGTCGGACAGGATCGCTTCGGTCACCACGTCGATCAGGCTTTCCGCGGCTTCCCCTTCCTTCTCCGCTTCGGAGACCGCATTATTATAGGCCTTCTCGATTTCGCCGGCGGCCTTTTCATATTCCTTTTCCGCCTGAGCGTATTCCTTCTCCGCCTCGCTGACCGCCTTTTTGTATTCCTTTTCCATCTCGGCGGCGGCCTTCTCGTATTCCTTCTCCGCCTTTTCGTATTCCTTCCCGACCTCTTCCAGCGCGCTCAGTTCCTTCTTGAACTCCTCCAGCGTGCAGTCGACGCCGTTTTCCTTGGCGATGGCATACTTCTCTTCGACGGTTTTGGCGGCCTCGAACTTCTTCACCATTTCCTCGCCCTGGCGAATCAGGTCCATGAACTGCTTCACATCCTCGGCGTAGAAGATGTTGTAAAGGCGGTTGGTATACTGTTCCGTCGCGGCTGCGGCAGCCTTGATCTTTTTCTCGGAAGCGGCCCATTCCTTCTGGGCTTCCGCGATCTGCTTCTCCGCCTTGGCGACCTTCTTCTGCCACTTGGCCATCATCTTCTCGCCGGCGTCGGCCAGATATTGCTCTACCATCTTTTCCAGTTCTTTGTCAAACTTGATTTTTTTAGACATACGCGTTTTCTTCCTCTTTCCTTGTCCGTTTGATTAACTGTAAGCGCCCGCCATGGCCTTCCCCGATCAGGGGGGCCATTCCGACGCTTTCTTTCCTTTTAAAAAATCCGAGGCTAAGCCCCGGATTCTGAGAGACCCTTCCCTTCGCCCGGGGCGAAGGGAAGGGTGCGATGATGATTATTCCTTGTAGATGCCCAGGGCTTCGGCGCCTTCCTTGAATTCCTTCCAGGTGCAATCCATGCCCAGATCCTTGGCGATCTCGTAGGTATCCTTGGTGGTCTTGGCCTGGGCAAACCGCTTGCCCAGCGCTTCGATGTTCTTGGACAGCTCTTCGAAAGCCTTCATGTTCTTGGTGGAGAAGAGGTTCTTCTCCACGTCGGCGTAGAACTTCTTGGCTTCCTCTTCCATCTTCTTGGCCTGAGCTTCAATTTCCTTGGCGGTCTTCTCGACATATTCGGGGGCCAGCTTCCGGTTCGCCTTGAATTCGGCTTCCAGCTCCTTGGAATACTTCGCGTACTCGTCCTCGGCGGCCTTCAGGCGCTTCTCGGCGGTCATGTAGACGGCCACGGCGTCCAGATACTCTTCCTTGGCCTGCTTCTCGGCCTTGTCAGCTTCCTTCTTGATCTGCTCGCCCAGATTCTCCAGACCCTTGAGGCCCTCTTTGAATTCTTCCTTCGTGCACTTCAGTCCCAGTTTCTTGGCGAAAGCGTAGGCATCGTCCTCGGTCTTGATGTTCTTGGCCTCTTCGCCCAGGTCGCACAGATACTTGTACGCCTTGTCCAGTTCCTTCAGGTCCTTCTCAGACAGCAGTCCGCCCAGCAGAGTTTCGATGTCCATGTTCGTGTTCCTCCTTTTTCTATTTCATCACTGTGTTCAGTGATGTTCACGAGAATCATCGGACGGCCCGATCCCGCCCTTTTCCGGGGAATCAGCCCTTCCGGGCAAAGGTGCCGATCAGCATTTCCGCGCCCAGGGCAATGATGGTGATGCCGATGATGATGCCGACCACGGACTGGGCCGCGAAGGGCTTCGCGATACCGATAATACCGGCGATCACCAGCAGGATGCCCGCGCAGAGCATCACCTTCCAGTCCCCGCCCACGAGGCCGGCCAGCGCCTTGTTCGCCCGCTGGGCCATGACGGCCATGGCGATCCGGATCACGCCAAGCACGATCAGGCCCGCCATCAGGATGATCGTAATCGTGTCGGCCGCGTCATAATTGGTCGCCACGCTGCCGATCAGGAACAGCGCCACCAGCAGCGCCACAATGGAAAACGCCAGATCCCATCCGTCGGTCTCGCCCATCTTCCGGCGGCTGTCCCAGGTAAAGATGTTGACCAGCGACGTAATCAGCAGGGCGGCGATCAGCGTCCACACCACGATCCCCTTGTATGCGTCGGCGGGATTGGCCAGCACGAAGATGCCCCCGATGACCAGCACGATTCCCAGCACGATGCCCAGGATCTTTTCCACGGTTTTCCCGGATCTTCCTCTGTTTGACATGATACCTTCCTCCATTTTCTTGTCTATTTGGATTATAACCTTTCGGTTTCACACAGGTCTAACATTCGGCGAAGCGATGGCACCCCGCCCTCGCGAAGCGTCTGCTCCGAACCTGCCGTGGCGCCCCGCGCCGCTGAAACAGTCCGTCGCTTTTCCCCGCCTGCCGGGCTTTCCGGCAGGCCGGTTCTTCCGTCCCGTCAGATCAGCCTGCCCAGCTTTTCCGGATGCTCCAGGGCATCGACCCGGTCCATCAGCAGCGGCATCTCCGAGAAAAGCCGCGAGAAAAACTGGCCAAGCCCGCCCTGGGCAGCGAAGCCTTTCCGCCGGTCCTCGATCACCTTGTCCATCTTGACCAGCTTCCCCGTGGCCGTTCTTACAAGGTATTCGCTTTCAAACATCATGGCGGCCACTTCTTCAGAGGTGACCTTTACTTCCGGATCTTTCTTCAGGATTTCCATCGCCATCCGGTCAGCGCTGTAGACCAGGGTTTTGATATAAAAGCCCCGGAGGATCGGCAGCAGTCTTCCGCCCACAGTCATTACCTGGAACATCAGGCCGTAGTATCCCAGGCTGATGCTGGCCATCTTGGTCGCCAGCTTGAACCGCAGCGCCGAAGCCCGCTCATCGCTCATCGCGTCGGCCAGAAGGTACGTGGACAGAACGATGAAGTCTTCCCCATAGACCTTGACATCCTCCAGCTGAACCGACTTGTGTCTTTCCGAGAAGAACAGCTCCGGCGTCTCCTTCAATCCCACGATCTCGGCGTACTGCCGCGTAATTCTCTGGGGCAAGTCGGATTTTACTTCATCGATGGTGAAATCCTCGTTCTCCGCCCGGCCCCTCTCGTTCAGCAGCGCGATCACATATTTTGCGACGAGCCAGATGAAAACGACCAGCACCGCCCAGGCGCCCATCTTCAGCAGATCCGCCACCATTTCCTTGTCCAGCGCCAGGAAGGTGGAGAGCGCGGAAATCACGGCGCTCTCGTCCGCCGGCTTCCGGATCGCGGAGGTCACCAGCCAGATCAGGAACGCGAAGACTCCGAGCGTCAGGATGAAGGAAATAACCGTCAGGGGCCGCTCCGCCGGATGCCGGGACCGCCGGATCATTTCCTTCACTTCCGCGGATTTGGCGGAAGCGCTCTTTTCTGTTTGTGCCATGGTTTCATTTCCTTTCCGTCATTTTTAGCCCAACGCTTTATGCTGTTTATTTTATCAGCGTCATTTCACAAAAATCTAACATCCTTCCGTCCGGACTTCCATGCATTCAAACGCGGGATGGCTCTTTCCTTTCTTTTTCGGAAGCGGCTCCGTCCCCGACCGCTTTTATGAAACAGGCTCTCCGGCCTCCTTCCCGGATGGTTGCGGGCCGGCCTTGGGAATGCGCACTTCGCAGACCGTCCCCTGCCCCGGCTCGCTCCGAACCTCCAGCGTGCCGTCGCAAAGCAGCGCCAGCCTTTTGCGGGTGTTGGAAAGGCCGATATGCTTCTCCCCGTCTTGCGGCTGCGTCTCTCCCGGCCGGAATCCGACGCCGTCGTCCTTCACCGTGATCACCCAGGCGTCCCCGGTTTCCCCGGAGCTGATCTCGATCGTCCCCCGGCTGCCCTTCCTCCGGCAGATACCGTGCTTGATGGCGTTTTCCACCAGCGGCTGGACCGTCATCGCCGGCAGCAGGAAGCGGGTTGCCTCCAGCCAGAATTCCACCCGGATATTGGGAAAACGGCACTGCTCGATGGAAAGATACCGCTCCAGATGTTCCATCTCCTCCTCGAAGGGAATCATCAGGCTCCGCTCCTCCGAGGAATCATAGAAATTGTCCCGCAAATAGGCGGAAAGATCCGATATCAGCCTCCTGGCCCTTTTGGGATCGGTCTCCGTCAGGGCGGCCACGGCATTGAGCGCGTTGGACATAAAATGCGGGTTCATCTGCATCTGCAGCGCGTTCAGCCGGGTGGCCACCGCTTCCCTCTCCTTTTCCTCCAGCTCTCTGCTCTGCTGGATATGGATGAGGCAGAAAATCAGAAACAGGGACAGAAAGCACGCGAAGGGGGAAAGGAAGCTGAGCGTCCGCGTCTCCGGAGAGATCAGAATCAGATGGTCAATTCCCAGCCAGATCAGAGGCGCCAGGATCCCCGACGTCAGCGCCCACCGCGTCATCCGCTTCGGCACATAGCGGTGGATCAGGAAGCAATACCAGGCGAAAATCCCTATGCAAAAGGCCCACCACAGCGGATAGCAGGGCCCGGGAACAATCTGCCCCGCTTCTCCTCTGCGGACCAGCAGCCCCGTCCAGCCGTCTGTCACGCTCAGCACCAGCATCGCCCCGCACAGCGGATGAAGGATGTTCCGGAGCCGCCGGTCCTTTTCCTTCGGAATGAGGAAAAACGTATGATCATACAGGCAGAGAAAATGGATTCCCACCACCGTCAGCCCGACGCCGGCTCCCATAAACCACAGCGGAATCCCCGCCAGGCCCCGGGAGGAATAGAGCAGCCAGGTCAGGGCGTAGGCAAAAGCCCCGTAAAAGGTCTGAAAAACGATGATCCGAAACAGAAGGCCCTG
Source organism: uncultured Clostridia bacterium (assembly GCA_946613955.1). Next base: position 5,323 of record CAMOGC010000036.1, on the reverse strand, counting down.
AACAAAGGTGCCCCCGTAACGCCCGGCCCGGTAGCAAAGATACAGCACCAGGGAGAGCACCATCGTCATCAGGCTGGCCGCGAGAAAGGGCACGGTCGCCGGATGGTCTCCCGCCTTCGTCCGGATCAGGCATACGATCATGACCGCCGTCATGACGATCATCAGAAAAACCAAAAGGGCGTTCAGCCACCGATCCCATGCCGGAGCGCTGTCCTGGTTTTTCCCTTTTCTTTCCATGATCCCCCGCCTTTCTTTCCCCGCGGTTTTCATGTCTTCCTCCTCGTCCCTGTCCGCCGGCCGAAGGCCCGGGGTTCCCGATCCCCCGGCTGTCTCCGGAAAAAGGACTGCCCTTCTTCCGGCAGTCCTCACGGTCTTCTCTGCGCCCGATGGAATCACCGGTCATCGCGTCCCTTCACGCCTGTCATCCCGACCGGCCCGCTCCGCGGGGCGGGATATGTCCGGTTTCACTTTCTCGTCCCGAAAGCCTTCATAATGCTTCCGAATAAGCCGGATAAAAAGCCCCGGCCGGCGGCCCTGTCCTTTTCCTGCCCCGCTTTTTTTCCGCCGAGAACCCGCTCCAGAATCATCCGGACCTGCGCCGCCGTAGCCGAAAGATTGGCGCCCGAGAGCACCTCCCGAATCTCGGTTTCGTTTTTGCAGGACGCCAGCGCGTTCAGCAGGAATTCCCTTTCCTCTTTGCTTAATCCTCGAAGAAGCTCCTCCATGGTTTTCCGGCTCCTTTCCGGTTTCAGACGTTTTTCGGGCCGTCTCCCGTCATTTCTTTCCCTTGTCCCCCATGTAGTGATAAATCAGCCACCCGCAGGTATCCTCCGCCCAGGAGTACTGGCTCATGTATTCCCCGTGAAAAGCCGTCCGGGCTGATTCGTCCCCCTCCAGCAGCCGGTAGTAATCGCAGTCCACCCGCTTCGTGTTGATGGCATAGCTGCCGGGCTTGGTAAACAGCACGTCTTCCACCCCGGCCTCCCGCAGGGAGGTTTTCAGCTGATACAGGGACTGATAGACGGACTGGCGGGAGATGCTGCCGCTCTCCTGGAGGACGGAGCTCAGGGTCGGAATATTGACCGTCGCCCCCCGCCGGTCGATCAGGTAGGCCAGGATCTCCTTGGTGATGCTGCGCTTGAAGCGGATCGGCCTGTCCCCGACGTAAACGTCGAAGGGGCCGAAGCAGGTCACCCGCATCCGCTTCTCCGGCGCCCGGCCCCGCAGCCGGTTCAGCTCCGCCTCGACATCCTCCGTCATGATGGGCTTCATCAGGTAGCTGGCATCCAGATGCATGTTCATCGCGGGGATCGCGTACTGATCATACCCCGTGCAGAAAATGACGGGAAGATCGGGATGCATCTCCCGAAGCGCCCTGGCCAGGGCCAGTCCGTCCATCCCGTGCATCCGGATATCCAGGAAGGCGACGTCCGGCCGGTGGCTTTTCGCCCAGTCCAGCGCCTCCCGCTCGTCCTCGAAAGCGGCCGTATCCGTAATCCCTTCCGCCGCCATCACCGCCCGCTGGAGCGTCTCCAGCCCGAGCACCTCGTCATCCACACATAAAGCGATCATTCCCGCGCCCCCGTCTTCGTCTTTCCGCGGCCTTCAGCGGGAAACCCTCCGGAGAAACGCCGCCCGCGGGATTTTTCGCCAAATTCCGTTGCGGCCGCCCGCCCCGTTTCCGATGGAAACCGGGCGGGCTTTCTGTTTTTCCGAAGAGGCGCCGATGCGCGGCGGTTCAGATTGCTGGGATGATTATCCCAGATTCGTCTCACAAAACTCTCACACAAAGGAACGCCCCCGCTCCCGGAGGCGTTCCTGCCGTCCTTTGTCCTCAGCTCAGCAGCAGCCGGTCCCCGTCCAGTTCCTTCCCGGCCGCCCGCTCGAACAGGCTCATCAGATCCTTCCGGGTCAGGTTTTTCTTCTCCTCGCCGGAAACATCCACCACGATTTTCCCCTCGTTCATCATGATCAGCCGGTTTCCCATCGCGATGGCGTCCTTCATGTTGTGGGTCACCATCAGGGCGGTCAGCCCCTGCTGCTCGACGATCTTTCCGGTAATCTCCAGCACCTTCTCCGCGGTCTTGGGATCCAGGGCCGCGGTATGCTCGTCCAGCAGCAGCAGCTTCGGCGTCCGCAGCGTCGCCATCAGCAGCGTCAGCGCCTGCCTTTGCCCGCCGGACAGGAGCCCCACCTTGCTCGTCATCCGGTCTTCCAGCCCCAGGCCCAGGCTTTTCAGGCACTCCCGATACATGTCCCGCTCCTGGGCGGTGATCCCCCATCTCAGCCCCCGGGGTTTTCCCCTCCGGTAAGCCAGGGCCATGTTTTCCTCGATGTTCATCGTGGCGGCCGTGCCCGTCATCGGATCCTGAAACACCCGCCCCAGATATTGCGCCCGCCGGTGTTCCGGCAGCCGGGTCACGTCCTGCCCGCCGATCAGGATTCGCCCCTGATCCACGGGAAACACGCCGGCCACCGCGTTGAGCATGGTCGATTTGCCCGCGCCGTTGCCGCCGATCACGGTGACGAAGTCCCCTTCCTTCAGGTCCAGACTGACCCCCCGCAGGGCCACCTTCTCGGTAATGGTACCCGGATTAAAAGTCTTATGGATATCCTCAATTTTCAGCATGCCGCGCGCCCCCTTTCCCCGAGTGACGGCCGAGGACTTTGTTCTTCCAGAAGGGAACGCCCAGGAAAACCGCCACCACCAGCGCCGTCAGCAGCTTCAGATCGTTGGCGTCCAGCCCCAGCCAGAGCACAACCTGGATCACCAGATAATACAGGATCGCGCCGATGGAAACCGCCGCAAGCTTTGCCGCGAAATTCCGGAAAACCTTTCCGAAGACCACCTCGCCGATGATCACCGCGGCCAGGCCGATCACGATGGCGCCCCGGCCCATGTTCACGTCGGCGAAGCCCTGATACTGGGCCAGCAGCGCGCCGCTGAGGGCCACCAGACCGTTGGACAGCATCAGCCCCAGCAGGATGTTACCGTTGGTATTGATTCCCTGGGCCCGGGCCATCTGAGGGTTCGCGCCCGTCGCCCGGATGGAGCAGCCCCGCTCCGTCCCGAAAAACCAGTACAGCAGCAGGATCACCGCCGCCGTAAAGATCAGAAGAACAAAGATGGGGTTTTCCAGCCCAACGGAGCGCACATGCCGCAGGCTCACCAGCAGATCATACTTGTTCGCGCTGATGGCCGTATTGGCCTTCCCGCCCATGATCCGCAGGTTGATGGAATAAAGCCCCAGCTGCGTCAGGATGCCGGAGAGAATCGCGGGAATGCCCATCAGGGTATGAAAGCATCCCGTTACCAGCCCCGCCAGCACGCCGACCAGAAACGCCGCCAGCAGCGCGATCCAGAAACTGTATCCGCTGGTAATCATGATGGCGGCCACCGCGCCGCCCGTGGCGATGCTGCCGTCCACCGTCAGATCCGCCAGATCCAGAATGCGAAAGGTGATATACACCCCGATGGCCATCAGCCCCCAGATCAGCCCCTGAGCCGCCGCTCCGGGCAGGGTGTTGACCAGTTTCATCAGTTCCACTTGCGTTGCTCTCCTTCGTCGGATTAAATCTGTGGCCGGGCCGCGGCCTGCTTCGAAGCCCGCCCCGGATGAACCGAACGGAGCCAGGGAAGAGGCGTTCTCTTCCCCGGCTCCGATCATTTGGCGGAACACGCGGCGCTTTCTTTAGTCCGCGATGGCCTCATAGTCCCCGGGAATGGTTACGCCCAGCTCCTGGGCATTGACCGGGTTATACTTCTTGGTAAACTTCGGCGCCGCTTCAATGGGCATCTCCTTCACGTCGGCCTCGCCCTTCAGGATCTTCGCGGCCATCTTGCCGGTTCCGTAGCCCAGATCATAGTAATCGATGGTCAGCGTCGCGATACCGCATCCCTTCACGATGCCTTCCTCGCCCGCCACCACCGGCAGCTTTCCGGGAATGACGACGCCGGCGATGGTTTCGGTAACGGAAGCGGCGGTGTTATCCGTGGGGATATACAGCACATCCACCGCGCCCACCGCGCTCTGGGTTACGGAGGCCACGTCGTTGGAATCCGCGAAGGCGAAATCAACCGTCTTCAGGCCCTTCGCCTCCAGGAAGCCCCGGATGGTTTTTACCTGGTAGATGGAGTTGGGCTCGGCCGAGCAGTACAGAAGGCCCACCGTCTTCGCCTCCGGGAACAGCTCGACGATCATGTCCGCCTGCCCGTCCAGGGGCGCCAGATCCGTCGTGCCGGAAACGTTGATCCCCGTCGCGGTTCCCTGGCCGATGCCCTCGATTTCCAGGGCGCTGGCGTAGTCCGTAATGGAGGTGCCGAGAATCGGAATATCCGGCGTGGCCGCCACCGCCGCCTGCAGCGCGGGCGTGGCGTTGGCCATGATCAGATCCACGCCGCCCGAGGCAAAGGTATTGGTGATCACCGCGCAGGTCGCGGAATCACCGGAGGCGTTCTTTTCATCGAATTCCACGTCCGGAATCTCTTCCTTCAGCGCGTCGCGGAAACCCTGGGTCGCCGCGTCCAGCGCGGGATGCTGAACCAGCTGGCAGATGCCGACGGTCAGCGCGCCGGCGGCGGAGCAGGAAACCATCAGAACCAGGCAAAGCATCAGCGCGATTGTCTTTTTCATCATTCAGAGCCCTCCTCAATAGATTGTATACCGGATACATCTATCCTGGCACAGGCCCATTATAAAAACCCGTCCTTGTCTCTGTCAATGAAAACCGCCGCTTCGGATTGTTTTTTCGCTGCACTGCGGAGAAGGCGCTTCCGGGACAGCGTCCGCGGCGGCATACAGCGCCTCGAGCGTCTCCGGCGTGACCGATCCGACCTTGTTATACACTACCTCCCCCGAGCGGTTCAGCACGATGGTCTGGGGCAGCACGGCTCCTCCGTGAACGATCGCGAACAGCCGCTCCGCTTCCGCTTCCGTCGCAAATGGGAAGGCGTATCCCTTCCCCGCCAGGAAGGCGGCCGGGTCGTCCGTCACGGCGGGGGAATGGATCGCCAGCACGGCGACATCCCCCTTTCCCTGATACAGGGCGTTGAAATAAGGCAGCTCCTGAACGCAGGGTGTGCACCAGGTCGCCCACAGATTGATGAAAACGATCTTCCCGCGATGCTCCGCCAGGTGGAAGGTGCTTCCGTCCAGGCACCGCGCGGTGAAATCCTCCAGCTGCTGCCCGACCTCGTATCCTATGGGCGCGTCGCTTTCCCATTTCTTTTCCGGCTCCGCGGACGTTTCCGTGTCTCCCGCCCGTTCTTCCTTTGCAGGCCGGCTGGCTTCCGGCCCTGTTCCGGCCGGCCCGGCCGCTTCCC
>CAMOGC010000035.1 GCA_946613955.1 uncultured Clostridia bacterium | reverse complement strand
ATCTTTTCCAGGAGGTATTCGACGGAAGCCTTTATCCGCTTCGTTCAGGGGTGACGGAAAGGGCGGTGACTTTTTCGATGTTCGTTGACAACCGTCCTTTTTCACCCTATAATGAAAGACGCCGGAAAACCGGGGCTTTGCCGAAAGGAAAGCCAACTGTCATCGATAGCCCTCGGGCTGAATAGGTAAGGAGGAGATTCCCATGTACCTGGAAATCGTGGATGTAATCGGTCGTGAAATTATGGACTCCCGCGGAAATCCCACTGTGGAAGCCGAAGTTCTTCTGGAAGACGGAACCATCGGCCGCGGCATGGCGCCCAGCGGCGCCTCCACCGGCGAATTCGAAGCCCTGGAGCTGCGCGACGGCGACAAGAGCCGCTATCTGGGCAAGGGCGTGGAAAAGGCCGTCGCCCACATCAATGAGGAAATCTGCGAAGAGCTGATCGGCATGGACGCCAGCGATATCTACGCCATCGACAAGGCCATGATCGATCTGGACGGAACCAAGGACAAGAGCAAGCTGGGCGCCAACGCCATCCTGGCGGTTTCCATCGCCTGCGCCCGCGCGGCGGCGGAAAGCCTGGGCATCAGCCTGTATCGCTTCCTCGGCGGCGTGAACGCCAACCGGCTGCCCGTTCCCATGATGAACATCCTCAACGGCGGCGCGCATGCTGATTCCTCCGTGGATACGCAGGAATTCATGGTCATGCCCGTGGGCGCCCCCTCCTTTAAGGAAGCGCTCCGCTGGTGCGCCGAGGTGTTCCACAACCTGCGGAAGCTGATCAAGGACATGAAGGACGTCACCGCCGTGGGCGATGAGGGCGGCTTCGCTCCCAACAGCCTCAAGGGCGATGAGGACGCCATCGAGCTGATCCTGAAGGCCATCAAGGCCGCCGGCTTCGAGCCCGGAAAGGACTTCATGCTGGCCATGGACGCGGCCGCTTCCGAATGGAAGAGCCCCAAGGGCAAGGGCTTCTACAAGCTCCCCAAGGCCGGAACCGAGTATACCAGCAAGGAGCTGATCGCGCACTGGAAGAGCCTGGTCGAAAAGTATCCGATCATCTCCATCGAGGACGGCCTGGACGAGGAAGACTGGGAAGGCTGGCAGGAGATGACCAGGGAGCTGGGCGGCAAGGTGCAGCTGGTCGGGGACGACCTGTTTGTGACCAATACCGAGCGGCTGAGCAAGGGCATTTCCCTGGGCGCCGGCAACGCGATCCTGATCAAGCTGAACCAGATCGGTTCCGTCTCCGAAACCCTGGAAGCCATCAAGATGGCCCACAAGGCCGGTTACGCCGCCGTTACCTCTCACCGCTCCGGTGAAACGGAAGACACCACCATCGCCGATCTGGCCGTGGCCCTGAACACCTGCCAGATCAAGACGGGCGCTCCCAGCCGGACCGAGCGGGTCGCCAAGTACAACCAGCTGCTCCGGATCGAGGAAGAGCTGGGCGATTCCGCCATCTATCCCGGCATGGCCGCCTTCAACGTGAAGCGCTAAGCCCAATGAACGACCTCCGCCCCTTCCCGGAAACGGGAGGGGGCTTCTTCTTTTTCCTTTTTCCGCCGCTTGCCTTTTTGCGCACGGTTCTGTATAATGAAAGGCTGTGGGAATGTGCTTTTCCGCTCCTGCCAGGCAGGGTGGGAAAAAGCCTGTCGGCCGGGGGAATCGTTCTTCCGATCGCCGATGGGAGCGTGCTTCCTGTCCCCTGAAATCCAAGATTTTTGACCCGGAGGTTATTCTCATGGCGCAGGATTGTTTTGAAAACCGGGAGCTCAGCTGGCTTCGATTTAACGAGCGGGTGCTGGAGGAGGCGGAGGACGCCCGGGTGCCCCTTTGCGAGCGGCTGAGCTTCCTTTCCATTTTCCAGACCAATCTGGATGAGTTTTTCATGGTTCGGATCGGGAGCCTGCATGACGAAATGCTCCTGAACCGGGACAGCCGGGACAATAAGACGAACCAGACCCCCCGGCAGCAGCTGACCGCCGCCCTCGGGCGGATCGCGGAGCTGAGCCAGCGGCGGGATCTGGCCTATTATTCCCTCCTGGGCGCCCTGTCCGAGCAGGGCATCTCCATGGTCAATTTCCGCCAGATCTCCCGGCAGTCGGAAAAGGCCCTGTCCGATCTGTTTGATCACGACTTCCAGCCCCTCCTGTCCGCCTTCATGGTCAGCAGGAAGCAGACCTTCCCCTTCCTCCAGAACAAGCAGATTTACGCCGTGGCCCTGCTCGAGCAGAAGGCGCCGAAGGCGATCAAGCGCAAAACCGGCATCGTGCCCATCGTGACCTCCCTCTTCCCCCGGGTGGTGGCCGTTCCGAAGCAGCCCGGGGCCTTCATCCTCGCCGAGGAAATCATTCTGCACTATCTGCCCCGGCTTTTCCCCGGATACCGGATCGTGGGCAAAACCCTGGCCCGGATTACCCGCAACGCGGATATCGACGCCGACGCCATCTACGATGAGGATCTGAATTACCGGGAGCACATGGCCGAGGTCGTCAAGCGCCGCAGCCGCCTGAACCCGGTCCGGATGGAGCTGAGCCGGAAGATGAGCGATGCCGCCCTCCGGGAGCTGCGGACCCAGCTGAAGCTGGATAAGGATCGGATTTTCTTCAGCAACAGCCCCCTGGATTACGACTTTTTCTCCCTCTTCCGGGATCGTCTGCGGAACCGGCCGGCCCTCTTCTATCCGCCCCGTGTGCCCCAGTCCTCCCCGGATCTGGACGAGCGCAGCCCCATCATCCCCCAGATTATGGAGAAGGACGTGCTGCTTCATTATCCCTACCAGAGCATCCGTCCCTTCCTCCAGATGCTCTCCGAGGCCGCCCGGGATCCGGAGGTGGTTTCCATCCGGATGACCCTCTATCGCCTGGCCCGGGACAGCAAGGTGGTGGAAAGCCTGGTGGAGGCCGCGGAAAACGGCAAGCAGGTGGACGTGCTGGTGGAGCTGAAGGCCCGCTTCGACGAGGAAAACAACATCGAATGGAGCCGCCAGCTGGAGCGGGCCGGCTGCCACGTGATCTACGGCCTGGACCAGCTGAAGGTGCATTCCAAGCTCTGCCTCATTACCTTCCGGCACGAGGGCGAAATCCGCCACGTCTGCCAGATCGGCACCGGGAATTATAACGAAAAGACCAGCCGCCTCTATACGGATCTGAGCTATATGACGGCGGATGAAACCGTCTGCCGGAGCGCGGAGGCCGTCTTCGAAGCCCTGATGATCGGCCAGACGCTGGAAAGCAGCGCCGCGCTTCTGGTGGCGCCCCGGTTTATGGAAAAGCCGCTGATCGATCTGGTTCAGGCGGAAATCGACCGCCAGCAGCTGGGCGGCCAGGGACATATCCGGCTGAAAATGAACAGCATGACCGACCGGGCCCTGATGGATAAGCTGATCGAAGCCAGCCAGGCCGGCGTCCGGATCCAGATGGTGGTTCGCGGGATCTGCTGCCTGAAGGCCGGCGTCCCCGGAAAAACGGATAACATCGAGGTTATCAGCATCGTCGGCCGCTTCCTGGAGCATTCCCGCATCTACATTTTCGGCGACGGCGAGGACGCCCGGTACTACATCGGCAGCGCCGACTGGATGACCCGCAACATGAGCCGGCGGGTGGAGGTGGCGGTTCAGGTGCCCGGAAAAAAGGAAACCCACGTCCTGGAGCACATCTTCGACACCCTCTGGGCGGACAATCTCCAGGCCCGGGTCATGCTGCCCGACGGAAGCTATCTCCGCCGCTTCCCCGAGGGGCTCGCGTCCCTCTCCGCCCAGGAAGCTCTCTATGACGAGGCCTACGCCCAGGCGGGCAAGCCGGTGGGGCGGGTCTGACGCGCGACGCGGCGGCGCCTGCCGTTCGTTCGCGGCTGAAAGCGGCGATGCAGCGGACGAGAGAAGAGGCGATGTTCCTTTTCGGCGATGATCCCGACGCGAGGGGGAGGGAGAAGGCATGAATGTGCTGAATCAGGTGCTGGTTTTTCTCGGAAGCGCGCTGATGGTCTATAATATCGTCGGCTTTGTGCGCTTCGCCCGTTATGTCCGGACCCTGAACGCGAAAAAAAGCATCAGCTCCGCCCTGGTGCTGCCCATCGTCCTGCTGGTGCTCTTCCTGCTGGGCTATCTTTCGGTCGGCTTCTTCGGCCGGCCGGATCCGGTGATCTCGGGAATCCTCTTCGGCGGCAGCGTCTTTGTCTTTGTGATGTACCGGATGCTCTCGGGCATCACCCGGGAAATCGTGGAAAACGAACATCTGAAATCCCGCCTGACCGCCTCCGAGGAGACCAGCCGAACCCGGGATGCCCTGCTGGCCAGCATCAGCCACGAAATGCGAACCCCGCTCAATGTCATCCTCGGGATGGACAGCGCCATCATGGAAAGCGGTGATCTGTCCCCCGAAACGAAGGAGAAGCTGGATAAAATCAGCCAGAGCGCGAAGACGATGCTGCGCCTGGTCAACAATATGCTGGATTCCAACAGCGTGGCCGCGGGCACCTTCGCCCTCCAGAGCGAACCCTTCCCCCTCCGGCCCCTCCTGGAGGATGTCAGCGCCGAGACCCGGGAGAGGTGCGCCGAAAAGGGGCTGACCTGCGAGTGCGATCCCCTGCCGGATCTCCCCGGCCGCGTTCTGGGGGACGGTCCCCGCCTGCGCCAGGTGCTGGAAAGCCTTCTGGACAACGCCGTCAAATTTACCGATCCGCCGGGAAACGTCCGTTTTTCCGTGGAGTCCCTCCCGGAAGAAAAGGGCGTCCGGCGTTTTCGGTTTACCGTTTCGGATACGGGCTGCGGCATGAGCCCCGGTTTTCTCCCCCGGGTTTTCGATCCCTTTGCCCGGGAGGACGAAGGCTCCACCTCCCGCCACGGCGGGGGTGGGCTCGGCCTGGCTCTGACGAAGCGGATCGTGGACGCCATGGGCGGTGAGATCGCCGTCCAGAGCGAAAAAGGGCGGGGTTCCGTCTTTACGGTGACCCTGCCGCTGGCCCCCGCCGCCGAGGAAGTCACCCTGCCCCCTCCGGAGGAGGATCTGCCTTCCCTCTCCGGCCGGCGGGTGCTGATCGTGGAGGATGTGCCGGAAAACGCGGAGATCGTTCAGGACCTTCTGGAGCTGGAAGGGGTGGAAAGCGATCACGCGGAGAACGGGCGGGAGGCCCTGGATCTTTTCGGCCGCTTCCCCGCCTGGCATTATGACGCGGTGCTGATGGATCTGCGCATGCCGGTCATGGACGGGCTGGAGGCGACCCGAAGGATGCGGGCCATGAACCGGCCCGACGCCCGGGGGGTTCCCATCATCGCCCTGAGCGCCAACGCCTTTGAAAGTGATATCCGCCAGTCCCTGGCCTCCGGCATGAACGCCCATCTGGCCAAGCCAGCGGATGCGGACCTGCTCTACCGGACCCTCCGGGAGCAGCTCCGGAATCATCCGAACCCGAAAGGAGGGAAGGGTCCATGATCCATTCCCGACAGTTCCTTCGCCAGATTCTTGTGGTGGACGATCAGGAAATCAACCGGGACGCCCTGGGGGTCATCCTGGAAGATGAATACGAGGTCTGCTTTGCCGAAAACGGGCAGGAAGCCCTGGAAATGATGCGGGCCCGGGCGGGAAGCCTTTCCGCCGTGCTGCTGGATCTGATGATGCCGGTCATGAACGGTTACGAGGTGCTGGAGGCCGTCCGCGGGGAAGAGCGGCTGCACGCCATCCCTGTGCTTGTGCTGACCGCGGATAAAAGCGCGGAGCTGCGGGCCCTTCATCTGGGGGCAGCGGATTTTATCACCAAGCCCTTCGATATGCCGGAGGTCATTCTGGCCCGCGTCCGCCGCATCATCGAGCTAAGCGAAGGCCGCCAGCTCATCGCCGCCGCCGAGCGGGATGAGCTGACCGGGCTCTACAGCCGGAATTTCTTTTTCGAGTATGCCAACCGGCTGTACCATTTTCATCCGGAGCTGCGGATGGACGCCGTGGTCATGAACATCAACCAGTTTCATTCCGTGAACGCCCTGCACGGCCGGGCCTTCGGCAATCAGGTGCTCCGGACCCTGGGCGACGCCGTCCGCGCCTTCCTTGCGGGAACCGAAGGCATCGCCTCCCGCAACGAGTCCGACCGCTTCGCGATTTACTGCGTGGCCCAGCCGGATTACGCCGCCGTGCTGAACCGGTTCCAGTCGGAGATCAACCGCGCCTTTCCCGGCGCCAACATCAGCCTCCGGATGGGGGTCACGCCCTGGCAGGAGGGCATGGAGCCGGCGGCGCTCTTCGACCTGGCCCGCACCGCCTGCAACATGATCCGCGGCAGCTACCGAACCTCCCTGATGATCTATGACGAAGCCATACGGGCCCGGGAGCTGCGGAACCAGCGCCTGCTGAACGATCTGCGCAGGGCCGTGGAAGAGGCCCAGTTCCGGGTCTTCTATCAGCCCAAATACGACATTCGTCTCAACCCGCCCCGGCTTTCCAGCGCAGAGGCCCTGGTCCGATGGAACCATCCGGAGCTGGGCATGATTTCTCCCGGCGAATTCATCCCCCTTTTTGAGCGGAACGGGATGATCGGGATCGTGGATCGCTTCGTCTGGCAGGAGGCCGCCGCCCAGGTGGCCCGCTGGCGGGATCAGTTCGGCGTCACGCTGCCCGTCTCCGTCAACCTCTCCCGGGCCGAGCTCTTTGAGCCCGCTCTGACAGAGCGGCTGGTGGGGGTCATGGCCGACAACGGGCTCGGGTTTGACGATATCCTGCTGGAAATTACCGAATCCGCCTATACAGATAACGGCCAGAGCGTGCCGGAGGTGGTTCGGCGTCTGCGGGAGACGGGCTTCCATATCGAGATGGACGATTTCGGCTCCGGCTATTCCTCCCTGAACATGCTCTCCGAAATGCCCATTGACGTCCTGAAAATGGACATGAAGTTTATCCGCAACATCGAAAGCAGCGAAACCGACCGCCGCCTGGTTTCCCTGATTCTGGACATCGCCCGCTACCTGCGGGTGCGGGTGGTAGCCGAGGGCGTGGAAACAAAGGGGCAGCTGGATCTTCTGACAATGGGCGGCTGCGATCTGGTGCAGGGATTCTATTTCTCCCGTCCCCTGCCGCCGGAGGAATTTGAGCGCCTGCTGCGCCTGGAGCGGGAGAGGGAAAGGAACAAACAGCCATGACGCTTGAGGAACTGTATCGGGAAATGGGCGGGGACTATCAGCAGGCCCTGCGGGTGCTTCGGATGGACAAACTGATCGACAAGCATATCCGCAAGTTTACCCACAACGGCGTGATCGACGCCCTGCTGGCTGCCGGGCGCTCCATGGATCCGACCGGTCTCTTTGAAACCGCGCACGCCGTCAAGGGCGTCTGCGCCAATCTGGGGCTGACCTCCCTGGCGGACGTCGCCTCCGAAATCACGGAGGAATATCGTCCCGGCCATCCCCGGAGCCTGACCGACGCCCAGGTAAAGGAACTTCTGGGCCGGGTGGAGACGCTGTATCAGGCCGCCGCCGACGGCATCCGCCGCTACGAGGAAGCGTAAAGTCAGCCGTTCCGCCGGGAATAAACCGGCGATGGAAGGGAGCTGAAGAATGTGAGCAATCCCGCTCCCCGCGAAAAGCGCGGGTTTTCCCCCTATCTTTCCGCCCCGGGTGCCTGGGCGCTGGCCTTCGGGTGCAGCGTGGGCTGGGGCGCTTTTGTCATGCCGGGAACCACCTTCCTGCCCGTGGCCGGCCCGTTGGGAACCGCCCTGGGCATCGGCATCGGCGCGCTGATCATGCTGATTCTGGCGGCCAACTATCATTTTCTGATGAACCGCTTCTCCGGCTGCGGCGGCGTCTATGCCTATGCCAGCGAATGCTTCGGCCATGATCACGGATTTGTCAGCGCCTGGTTCCTGATTCTGACCTATATTGCCATCATCTGGGCCAACGCCTCGGCGCTGCCCCTGATCGCGCGCACCCTTTTCGGCTCCCTGTTCCAGTTCGGCTTCCATTATGTCGTCGCCGGGTATGACGTTTATATGGGCGAAATCCTGCTGGCCGTGGCGGCCCTGGCCGTGGCGGCCCTGCTGTGCCTGCGCCGCAAAAGGGCCGAGGGCGTCCAGATTCTCATGGCCGTTCTCCTCTTCGGGGGCGTGGTCGTTTGCTTTGCCGCGGCCGCGGGAAGCGGAAGCTCGAGCTTCGCGCCCGCCTTCTCGCCCAACAACAGCGAGGTGGGCGGGGTGCTGACCATCTTCGCTCTGACGCCCTGGGCCTTCGTAGGGTTCGAGTCCATCTCCCATTCCGCGGAGGAAGCCCGCTTCCCCCTGAAAAAATCCTTCCTGATTCTCGCTCTCGCGGTGGTCGCCGCGGCCGCGGCCTATATCCTGCTGGCGCTGCTGGCCGTCACGGCGCTGCCGGAGGGCTGCGCCTCGTGGGTGGACTATGTGGCGAACCTGGGCCGCTATGACGGTCTCGCCTCCCAGCCTGCCTTTTTCGCCGCCCAGAATGCCCTCGGTTCCTTCGGCTCCGTCCTGCTGGGCGCTGCCGCCCTCTGCGCCATCTTTACCGGGCTCATCGGCAATTATATCGCCCTCAGCCGCCTGATCCGGGCCATGTCCGGCGACGGCATGCTCCGGGGCTGGTTCGGAAAGCTGGACGCCCACGCCGTTCCGAAAAACGCCATTCTGGCCATCTCCCTGGTTTCCGTCGTCCTGCCCTTCCTGGGGAGAACGGCCATCAGCTGGATCGTGGATGTGACCACCGTCGGCGCCTCCGTCGCCTACGCCTACGCCTCCGCCTCGGCCTTCAAAACCGCCCGGCGGGAGGGCAGCCGTCGTTTCGTCTTCTTCGGCGCCGCGGGCATGGCGGTTTCCCTCCTCTACGCCCTGGTGTTCCTGGTACCCAACCTGACGGATGTGAAGACCCTGTCCATGGAGTCCTATTTCATCCTGGCCGCCTGGAGCATCCTGGGGCTGTTCTATTTCCGCCGGGTTTTCCGGAGGGATCGGGAAAAGCGCTTCGGCCGCACGGTGGTGGTCTGGGTGGTGCTCTTCGCGCTGATCCTCTACGCCTCCACCATCTGGGTTTCCCAGGAAACCGAGGACGCCCTGGACCGCTCCGTGGTTCCGATCCGGGATCATTACGCCCAGCGGATGCGGGAGGCGGGCCTGGAGGCCGACGCGCCGGAGGATGAGGCCTTCCTGCGCGGGCAGATGGAAGGCGTAAAATCCGCCTATTCGGTCAGCGAAATCACCCAGATCATCCTGATCATCGTCGCGCTGTTCGTGCTTTTCGAAATCTATCACGGCATCCAGAAGCGGGAGCGCCAGAGCGAGGTGGAGAAGGCGCTGGCCGAGGAGGCCAGCCGGGCCAAAACCAGCTTTCTCTCCAACATGAGCCACGAGATCCGGACGCCCATGAACGCCATCATCGGTCTGGACAACATCGCCCTGCGCAGCCCCGATCTGTCCCCCAAAACCCGGGAGCATCTGGAGAAAATCGGGGCCAGCGCCCGGCATCTGCTCGGCCTGATCAACGATATTCTGGATATGAGCCGTATCGAGTCCGGCCGCATGGTGCTCAAAAACGAGGAGTTTTCCTTCCGGGAATTCCTGGATCAGATCAACATCATCGCGGGCGGCCAGTGCGACGACAAGGGGCTGCGGTATGAATGCGGCATCGTCGGGCAGGCGGAGGACTATTATGTCGGCGACGACATGAAGCTCAAGCAGGTGCTGATCAACATCCTGGGCAACGCCGTCAAGTTTACCGAGTCCCCCGGCGAAGTCAGCCTGACCGCGGAGCAGTTTTCCCGTGAAGAGAACCGCTGCCAGCTCCGCTTTACCATCCGGGATACCGGCGTGGGGATGGACAAAGCCTTTCTTCCCAAAATCTTCGAGGCCTTCTCCCAGGAGGACGCCACCGCCACCAACCGCTACGGCGGCAGCGGCCTGGGCATGGCCATCACGAAAAACTTCGTGGAAATGATGCAGGGAACCATCCAGGTGGACAGCGAAAAAGGCGTGGGAACCGTCTTTACCGTTACGATTCCCCTGCTCGCCTCCCCCCGGAAGGCGCTGCCGGAGCAGGGCCTGTCCCTGCCGGAGAACCTGCGCGCCCTGGTGGTGGATGACGATGAAATCGCCTGCGAGCACGCCCAGGTCGTGCTGCAGGCCATGGGCATCGAAGCGGATACGGAAACCCGTGCTCCCCTGGCGCCGGAGCGCATGCGCGCCGCGCGGCAGGAGGGCCGGCCCTACGCTCTGCTCCTGACGGATTATAAGATGCCGGAGATGAACGGTCTGGAGCTGACCCGGGCGGTTCGCTCCCAGGAGGGGGACGACACCGCCGTCATCATGCTGACGGGCTATAACTGGGACATTATCGATGAGGAGGCCCGATCCCAGGGCGTGGACAGCATCATCGCCAAGCCTCTCTTTGCCGACAGCCTCCTGCGCTGTATCCACGGGGTGCTCCTTGCCCGTTCCGGCCAGGCGGCCTCCGCTGCCCCTGAGGAATCGCCGGACAAGGTGCTGGCCGGCCGGCGCGTGCTCATGGCGGAGGACGTGGAACAGAACGCGGAAATCCTCATGGATTTGCTGGAGCTGGAGGACGTTTCCGCCGAGCGGGCCGCCAACGGGCAGGAAGCGGTGGACATGTTCTCCGGGCATCCCGCCGGGTATTATGACGCCATCCTGATGGACGTCCGGATGCCGGTGATGGACGGGCTGACCGCCGCTGCCGCCATTCGCGCGCTGGAGCGGCCCGATGCCCGGGAGATTCCCATCATCGCCATGACCGCCAACGTTTTTGACGAGGACGTGGAGCGTTCCCTTCAGGCCGGCATGAACGCCCATCTTTCCAAGCCTGTGGAGCCGGAGCGGCTCTACGAAACCCTGGCCCGGCTGATCCGGTCCTGAGGTTCTGAGGCCCGCC